>NZ_JBFTRT010000425.1:0-9349 GCF_056399685.1 Pedobacter sp. 01N416 | reverse complement strand
GTTCTGCTGATCGTAAAGTTTGATCATATCCCCCTCAATAACGTATTTCGAGGTGAAAATAGAATCAGTATAGGCATCGGTAACGGTTACCGAATCTTTCGATTTAAAATTGAAGGTTTTATACTGTATATCTTCGTTGCTTGCAAAAGTACCTGTTATCACTTTTGCCTGTATAAAAGTAATGTAGCAGAAATACCCGGTTACCAGAATTACGATTACCGAAAAACCGATCAAARATTTATTGCCGCTGGCATATTTGATCGAAAAGTATAAAATGGTAATCAGTATTAAGGCTACAACTGCAAAAAAGATAATGTTCGTATAATCTTTGTTTTCTTGGGGTACCGATGCCACAATGCTTGTTTTTTCGGCTGCTGCTTTTACAGGAGAAATCCTGACCAAAAACTCTTTACTCACCCATCCCTCACCATTGGTAACCTTGATTTTGTAAAAGCTAGTATTTGATGAATCGATCACGGCAACATTTTCATCTTTAGGCAGGTATCCCACAATTTTGCTTTTCGGGTCAGCTTGTTGCCTTACGCGTAAATCGTCTGCAGTTACCCGATACATGTCGGCGCTTGCCGTTTGAGGGGTAGCGGCGGGCTGTGCAGTATTTGGCTGAGGAGTTGATGGTTTAGCAGCAGGAGCAATTTTTTCGATGAAATCTTTGCTTACCCAGCCTTCGCGGTTTTTAAACTTTACTTTGTAAAACTTGGCATTTTTCGCATCTAAAACCGTAATGTTTTCATTTTGAGCAATATTTCCAATCACCTTGCTTTTCGGATCGCTGCTTTCCCTTACACGCAATTTGTCTGCCTTAACGCGATACGTTTCTTGTGCGTTTAAACGGTTAGTGAAAATAAAAAGAGCGATGAGGAGGAAGAAAATTCTAGTCATAAGTATTGAATTCTGCGAAACAGTTTTAATGGGTAATTGCCAACACGCTATAAGCAAACACCGTGCTAAGTGTTTCAAAATTAGAAAATACTTTTAATAGGTGAGGATAAGATTGAAAAAAGGTACTTCTCCTTTCCTTAAAATCTTCTTTCAGCAAAGTTAAAGCATCTTATAAAACAGATAAGCGAAACTACCAGCTTCCACCAGTACCACCACCGCTGCTGCTACCACCGCCCCAGCTACTGCTTGATGATGAAGAAGATGAGCTGCTGCTTGATGAAGAGGAACTTGATGACGAACTCGATTCGACCAATATGGCCAATGTGATCCACTTTATAAATTCTGTTTTTTTACAAAAGCTACATTCGTTTATCAGCTTMGCCTGCCCTTCGTGACTATAAGTGGCTTGTTTAACTGTAACACGTTCATTCAGTTTGTATGTCCTAAAAGCGCATTCTGGGCATTCTATATAACTGTTGTGTTTTTCAGCTGGCCATGCCTTAATAATATGTTCTTTATGGTCTGTGCTTTCCCAGATATCATAATCATAAGCTAGAACAACTTCTTCTTTACGTTGCCCTGCAGTTAAAAAGGGTTCCCCTTCTATGTTGATATCGCGATCTACTCGGGTCATCGGGTTGTTTTTACTATCCAAAACTGGCTTGAAACGATCAATCGTTTTAACGCGCTTAATAAGGTGGAGTATAATTGCAATTAAAATTATAGGAGAGAAAAGAACTAACCACCAGTTCTTTTTGTGGAAAGCCACAACGGCATCAAAGAAATTTTTGTCGTCCTGGTGGGCTTTTCTTAATGCCGACAAATAGAAAAGGTAACGAAAGAAAAGCAATATGGCCAGGATAGAAAAAAGAATGTAAGGGATATGTGCTAATTTTATCTTTTCGAACAGCTCAAAAGCACCAGTAAAAACAAAAATAAAAATAGAAACAAACACAAGTTGCTTTCGTGTTGGGTGAAAAACTGATTGAGCTCTGATTTATTTTCAGGATTTAAAATAATTACACCAATGGCATTAATGGTATTCGTTATCCCGGTGCTAAAATCATTTTGCCTGAAAGCTGGTAGGAGGTTCTGTTCGGCAATATGTTTAAGCTTTACATCTGGCAATACACCTTCAATTCCCGTTCCGGTAATGAACCGGTACTTTCGCCGATCTTTTGAGATAAATAACAATAAGCCATTATTGCTGGTTTTTGAACCAATTCCCCAGGTGTTAAAAAGCTCAAATGCAAAATCGAAATCTTCTTTATCATGGTCGAAATCGTTAACAATCACCACTGCTACCTGAACATTGGTTTCATGTTCAAACTGGGCAATGGTATTATTTAAACCCGAAACCGCACTACTTCCCAAAATGCCGTCAGGATCACTTACATAGCCTCCCCCATTGTTTTTTGGGTCGGGTATGTCTTTTACTTTGTAAGCAGTTTGCCCAAAAGTAATATTGGCAACTAAAAGAAAAAATAGTAGGGCAATGGGTTTAAACAAATGGGTATTAAGCATTGTATAATTTAGGTGCGAGGTTTTTACATCATGATTTAACAACTAGGTAGCAATATGGTTTACTCTTTTAATATTTTAGCCAATACCTTATCCAGTTTTGCTTTATCTTTCATGTACGCTTCCAAATCGTAAAGTTGCACGGTTTTAAATTCTATCGGGTGGCTTTCGCTCTGTAATGAAATATAACCTGATGTTAATGCTTTGCCGTCTATTTTAACTTTCGGGTCGAAATTAGAAACACTGCCACCACCAATTTGAGGTTTAGTGTATTCTAAAACCACTTCGCCTGCTATAATATGTTTTACAACCGAATCACCTAAAACTAAAAATTCTGCAGTTACCCATTGGTCGCCAGCATAGGTTTTCGATTTAGAATCTAAACAGTGCGGGGTAAACAACTTGCCGTTATAATTGATGAGCGTTCCTGGGGTACATACATTGCTGGTGTGGCGTTCATGTTCACCATCACCACCCAGGATCTGGCCTTCAATCGAAATCGGGAAATCCTGGTTTTTTAGCATTGTTGCCGGATCCTGGCAATGTAACATGGCACCACTATTTCTGGTTGCCCAGCCTTCACCACCTTTAGCCTGATCGCCAACAAAGCGGTAGGTTACTTTTAAAAGATAGGCTGAAAAAGGTTTTTTGTAGAAAATATGTCCGTATTGTTGGTCAAATTCTTTGTATCCATCATAACTCACTTTCATTACTCCATTTTCTACACTAAAAGTATTGGCATAATTTTCTTTATAGTCGTGTTTGGCGATTTTAATGTTCCAATCTTTTAAATCTTTTCCATTAAAGAGATTGATCCAGCCTTTCTGGGCATTGGCGTTGAGGATAGTAAGCGATAAAAATAATACCGCAAGATAAATTGATTTTAATTTCATAGTAACATTTGGGTTGGATGCTAAAAATATGAAATTTTTTTTGAAGTCAAAGGTCAATAGCCGGATAGTTCATGGTTGATAGTCTGGTAGCCCATAGCTTGGAACCAGTTAACCGATAGCAATTAACCTTAGAGATACGTCATTTCGACTGGAGCACCGCGGAATGGAGAAATCTATTTAGTCTAAAATCCCTAGTCTTAAGACGATTAACTAAGCTATGTATTTGGGATGCAGCGATAGACATCAGTTAACCGATTTAAACAATTAACCATTGACCAATGAACTCATGGCTAGTGAACCGATGAACTAATGAGCCAAAAACGGTTGCACTCTTTCCAATGCAAAGTCTAATTGTTCTTCCTGTGTAAGATCGGTATTATCTAAAATAATGGCATCATCAGCCCTAACCAACGGACTTTCCTTACGGGTGGTATCGGCATAATCGCGATGGGCGAGGTTTTCAAAAACCTCTTCCAGGGTAGTTTTGTTATTGCCTTTGCTCTCCAGTTCCTTAAATCTGCGTTCAGCCCTGATTTTCGGATCGGCCGTCATAAAAAATTTCACAGGGGCATCAGGGAAAACGGTAGTGCCAATATCACGGCCATCCATCACGATGTTTTTCGATTTACCCATGCGCTGCTGTTGCTTCACCATTTCATGACGCACAATTTTATGTGCCGAAACCTCGCTTACATTTTCAGAAACAGGCATTAAGCGGATTTCATCAGAAACCTCTTCACCATTAAGGGTAATATGGGATTCGTAATCGCGGGAGTGGAAATTCAGTTCGATGTGCTGTAAAGCATCAACAACTTTAGCATCATCAGTAATATCGATGTTATTTCTTAAGAAGTATAGCGTAACGGCACGGTACATCGCTCCGCTATCTACATAAATAAAACCTAATTTTTTAGCCAGTGCTTTTGCTAAAGTACTTTTTCCGCAAGATGAGTAGCCATCTATTGCTATTACCAGGTTTTTCTTCATCGTAGCGCAAAGGTAAAAAATAGAAATAGAATGCTGAATTTTTTTAAAGGTATAAAGATAGATTCTAAACAAGATAATGCTAAAACATTGATTTGCTGGATGTGTTTAATTATAAAATAAATACACGATTATGTCGTTATCTGAAAGAATGTTGGCGGCGCTGAATAACCAGGTTAAACTGGAAGCCGAATCGTCGCAAGTTTATCTGGGAATTGCTTCATGGTTAGAAACCCAGCCAGGTTTAGAAGGTTATACCGAATTTTTCTACCGTCAGAGTGAAGAAGAACGTCATCATATGCTTAAGCTGATTCATTATATCAATGATCGTGATGGGCATGCGATGATTACTGCTCTTGAAATGCCCAAAAATTCTTTCGGACAGGTAATAGAGGTATTTCAGGATTTTCTGGATAATGAATTGTTGGTGTCAAAAAGCATTAACGATTTGGTAGAACTTTCGCTGAATGAGAAAGATTATCTCACATTTAAATTTTTGCAATGGTATTTAGACTTCCAGAAGTGGGGGTAAGGGTGGACAAAATGTAAATAAAGTTTCGAGTAAGGTAGAGTTAATTTTCGACCTGGAAACAGCTTTTTATTTGGACGAAGATGAAAAGACACGCTTAAAAGAAAAACTGGAAAATCGACTAGATTCTGAAGGACTGTTACATATTGTTTCGCAAGAGGATAGGAGCCAGCTACTCAATAAAGAGAAAACAGTTGCCAAATTGATTGAGTTGTTAAAGCGATCGTTACACGTTCAGAAAAAGCGAAAAGCAACTAAAATACCTAAAGCAGTTATTCAAAAAAGATTAAAGAATAAGGCCTCTACAGCTGAAAAGAAAAGAAATCGGAAAGTAACTGATTTTTAATGCTTTTATTCAAAAAAGATTAAAGAATAAGGCCTCTACAGCTGAAAAGAAAAGAAATCGGAAAGTAACTGATTTTTAATGCTTTTATTATTAATCTGAGTTCGATTAATAATATGTCTTTAATAATCTTCTGTAGATGTTAGTTCTTAGAGCCGTCACCCTGACCTGTAGCGCAGCGAAAAGCTACGAAGTAAATTTATTTCATGGTCTTTTCAATCATAAATATCCATACTCTCATCCTAGCGTCCCGCTACGACTTAACCATACCCTTACTTAATTCAAATAAAAAAGGTCTTAGCGAGACGCTAAGACCAGATAAGAATTTATTTCAAGGTCTATATAACAAGAGAGATGCTGACCACATAGTAGCTATAAGACAATTGAAAATGCTACTTCTACTTGTAAAATAAATTCAGCATGACGATCGTTTTGGGCAATGAACTAGCTAACAATATTAACAATCAAACAATTACCTAACTCTTCCCAAACCGATAATACAAACTCAAACCACCGTAATTCTGTGCTTTAGCCACACTTTTAACTTCTTTGGTTTTAAAAATGATATTGAAATCGGCAGTAAATCTTTTTGAACTATAATTTACACCAAACTGTTGCTCAAAAACAATCGGTTTTACCCCAAAAGTTAATGGACTGTTGTCATTAAAAAGACTTCCCTGTATAGTGGCATCGTAGGCAACAAAGTTTAGCTGTGGCTTTACGTAAAAGAAAAATTCCGAGCTGTTTAAGCTTTTGGTTTTTGAATTTCCGATCACCGCGTTGTGATAAGCACTGTTGAACAATTGATTTAGTTTACCGGCCCTAAAAAGCACCGATGCGCCCAAACCCGAAAAAGTTGTTCCTAAGTTGGCATAACCCTGAGCACTAATATCCACAATGGGATCTTCCGGTCTAAAAAGTAACTTGCTATAATTTGCGGCAAGGTTTATGGCCAGTTCATTTTTAATCTGGTAATCCCAACCTGCAGGGGTATAAAAACCTACGGTTTTATGTAGGAAACGTTGTGCTGTTTGGGCAAGCGAGTTAGGACCAACCGTTCCCAATTCTACACTGGTTTTTAAAACGCTCTCATTTTTATAGAAAACAGAATATGCACCACCTACATAAAGATAACCTGCAAAAGGCCTGTCCTGATCTTCCTTGTTAGGAACTTGGCCCCAATAAGGCGTATACATTTTTTGTCCGGCAGAAATTTCATAGGTCTTTTTCTCTATTTTATCTGAAAGCTTTTCGGTATTAATGGCATGGCGGAAGTAGATAAATAATCCGTTGGTATAGTACCGATCGTTTAAAGTAGCCAAATAAGCATCGTTTTCGGTTTTAAAACCGAATTCGTTTTTAAAGGATTGGGCGAAACTGGTTGAAACAACCAAACAAAAAACTATGGTGAATAAAAATGATCTCATAAAAAAGCCCAGGCAATTTACCTAGGCTATAAAAGTATTTATTGTAATTGGATTTTTGATTGTTAATCCAAAAGAATTAGCAATTAGTTTACAATCGGTGCAATTTTAACACTTAAATCTAAAGGTTTTTTAACCTTGTTTTTGGTTAAAGCCAACTCAATTACTTCACTCATTTCGGTTACATAATGGAATTTTAAATCCTTGATGTAACTTTCTTTAATCTCTAAAATATCCTTACGGTTGCTTTTGCAAAGGATAATTTCTTTAATGTTTGCTCTTTTTGCAGCTAGGATCTTTTCTTTGATACCACCAACCGGAAGTACTTTTCCCCGTAAAGTAATCTCACCAGTCATAGCTAAATGCTGTTTTACCTTACGTTGTGTAAATGCCGACGTTAGGGCGGTAAGCATCGTTACCCCGGCCGAAGGTCCGTCTTTTGGTGTAGCACCTGCAGGCACGTGAACGTGAACATCCCAGTTGTCAAATAAACTGTAGTCTATATCAAATTCGGCTGCGTGGGCACGTAAATACGCTAACGCGATAACCGCCGATTCTTTCATTACATCGCCAAGGTTACCTGTTAAGGTTAATTTTCCTTTTCCTGGGCTTAAACTCGATTCGATGAATAAAATATCGCCCCCTACGCTTGTCCAGGCTAAACCTGTTACTACTCCAGCCACCTCATTGCCTTCGTATAAGTCTTTATCATAAATTGGGGCACCTAAAATGCGCTCTACATCATCATTGTTTAAATTTGAATCGTAGGTTTCTTCCATCGCAATTTTGGTGGCCACACCACGTACCAAAGAACCTATTTTTTTCTCCAAACCACGTACGCCTGATTCTCTGGTATAATCTTCAATTACTTTTTCGATCAGTGGAGTTTTTAGGTTAATATCCTTGGTTTGTAAACCATGGTTTTCTTTCTGTTTAGGCAACAGGTATTTTTTAGCGATTTCTATTTTCTCTTCAATCGTATATCCATTTACTTCAATAATCTCCATACGATCTAACAAAGCAGGTTGAATGGTGCTTAAAGAGTTTGCTGTTGCAATAAACAGGATGTTGGATAAATCGTAATCCATTTCTACATAATGATCGTAGAAGGCGCTGTTTTGTTCAGGGTCTAATACTTCAAGCAAGGCTGATGATGGATCGCCGCGATGGTCGGTTCCTACTTTATCAATCTCATCCAAAACAAAAACAGGATTATCTGCCCCCGCTTTTTTAATAGACGAAATAATACGGCCTGGCATTGCACCTATGTAAGTTTTACGGTGGCCACGGATTTCTGCTTCATCGCGGATACCGCCTAAAGCCATACGTACATACTTACGGCCTAGCGCTTTCGCAATAGATTTTCCTAAAGATGTTTTACCAACTCCCGGAGGGCCAACCAAACATAAGATTGGCGCTTTCATATTACGCTTTAATTTTAAAACGGCTAAGTATTCTATAATGCGTTGCTTAACTTTTTCTAAACCAAAGTGATCTTTATCTAAGATACGTTGTGCTCTTTTTAGGTCGAAATTATCTTTCGTAAACTCGCTCCAGGGTAAATCTAAAAGAAGTTCCAAATAATTTAACTGAACAGAGTAATCCGGTGCAGCAGGGTTCATTCTACCCAACTTATCTAGCTCTTTATCAAAATGTTCAGCAACTGCTTTTGCCCATTTTTTCTTCTTGGCTTTTTCTTGTAAAGCATCGAATTCTAAATCGGCAGAGCTGCCTCCCAACTCTTCCTGAATGGTTTTTAGCTGTTGATTTAAAAAATAATCACGTTGTTGCTTGTCTAAATCGGTACGTACTTTCGATTGGATCTGATTTCTCAGCTCCAGCATCTGCAATTCGACCATTAAAAGCTCCATTACCTTTTGCGCTCTTTCCTGCAATTTATCCATTTCAAGGATTTTTTGCTTATCGGCCATTTCGGCATTCATATTTGATGAAATGAAATTGATCAAAAATGAATTGCTCTCGATGTTTTTAAGTGCAATACTGGCTTCACTTGGAATATTTGGTGATAGCTGGATAATCTGAGCAKACATTTCGCGGATAGAAGCGATTAATGTTTTAAACTCTTTATCTGCTTTGTGCTTTTGTTCTTCGAATTTTTTAACAACGGCTTTAATGTAAGGTTCGTTCTGCACCTCTTCAATTAAGCTGAAACGTTGTTTACCCTGGATAATTACTGTAGTATTTCCATCAGGCATCTGCAACAGCTTTATGATGTTTGCAACCGTGCCAACCGTGTTAAGCTGCTCAAAAGTAGGGTCTTCAATGGAAACGTCTTTTTGAGAAACAACCCCAATAATTTTATTTCCTTTGTACGCTTCCTTAATTAACTTAATTGATTTATCTCTTCCAACTGTAATAGGAATAACTACTCCTGGAAATAAAACTGTGTTTCGCAAAGGCAATATGGCCAACGTTTCGGGCGTTTCCTCATTATTCATTTCCTCTTCGTCTTGTTGAGACATTAAGGGAAAAAATTCGGTATCCTCGTTTATGATTGGCATTGCTGTATGGAAATCAAATATATCTTGTTTACTCATTATCACATTTTCCGCTAACGACAAACTGGCAGTTTAATCGTATTCACTTTGTTTAATTTTGGTATTAAGTTAATAAATTCAACTCTTGTGCCAAAGTGAAAATAATATTAATCTTATGTTAAAAAGGCAGCGTAATATAAATATTTTTGCCAATATCATATAAAGCATATTTTAGCGTTTAAGCTAGTGTTTAGGGT
>NZ_JBFTRT010000424.1:0-4544 GCF_056399685.1 Pedobacter sp. 01N416 | reverse complement strand
GAACCGATAGGGAAATCAATGCGCTGAATTTCGATTCGCGTAAAGTAAGTAAAGATGATATCTTTTTTGCCGTAGTGGGCACTGTAGCTGATGGACACCAGTTTATTGAGCAGACCATTGAGCAGGGGGCAGGTGTAATTATCTGCGAGAATTTGCCAGAGATCGATGATTTTACTGTTACCTACATCAAAGTAGATAATACTGCTGTGGCTTTGGGTATCATTGCCGGGAATTATTTTGGAAACCCATCGGCAGATCTGAAACTGATCGGCATAACAGGAACCAACGGAAAAACCACCATTGCTACCATTCTTTTTAAATTATTTAAAGATTTAGGTTACAAAACCGGGCTTTTATCAACGGTAGAAAATTATATCAATGATACGGTAGTGGCGGCAACGCATACCACACCAAATCCGATCGCATTAAATCAGCTCTTAAGAGAAATGGTCGATGCGGGTTGCGATTACTGTTTTATGGAAGTAAGCTCACATGCAGTTTCTCAGCACAGGATTGAAGGCTTGACTTTCTCAGGAGGTGTATTTTCGAATTTAACACATGATCATTTAGATTTTCATAAAACTTTTGACGCTTACCTGAAAGCTAAAAAAGCATTTTTTGATGTACTGCCTAAATCGGCATTTGCATTGACCAATATCGACGATAAAAACGGAGTGGTGATGCTGCAGAATACAAAAGCGCATAAAAAAACCTATGCGCTTAAACAACTGGCCGATTTTAAAGCAAAAATTATCGAAAACCAGTTTAGTGGCCTGCATTTAGATATCGATAACGAAGACGTTTACTTTAAGCTTGTAGGGTCTTTCAATGCATACAATTTATTGGCCGTGTATGGAACAGCCATTTTGTTGGAGCAGGATAAGTTAAAGGTGCTGACTTTGTTGAGCCGTTTATCAGGTGCTGAAGGAAGATTTGATTACATCACCTCTGCAGATAAGATTATAGGTATTGTAGATTACGCGCATACGCCAGATGCTGTTCAGAATGTGTTGAGTACCATTGCCAATATCCGCAAAGGAACCGAACAGGTAATCACAGTGATTGGATGCGGGGGAGATCGTGATAAAACCAAACGCCCTATTATGGCTCAGGTAGCATGCGATTGGAGCGATAAAGTGATCCTGACCTCCGACAATCCCAGAACGGAAGATCCACAGACGATTATCAGCGAAATGGAAGCAGGTGTGTCACCAAGCAATAAGCGTAAAACCCTATCCATTTTAGATAGAAAAGAAGCAATAAAAACAGCCTGCCATTTAGCGCAGCCAGGAGACATTATTCTTGTTGCTGGTAAAGGGCATGAGAAATATCAGGAAATTAATGGCGTAAGGAACCATTTTGATGATAAAGAAATTTTACTTGAACAATTAAAACCAATCAGCTAATGTTATATTTATTATTCGAATACCTGCATAAGCATTATGATATACCTGGGTTAAGGTTGTTTCAGTACATCACTTTCCGTGCATCTATCTCTATTATTTTATCATTGGTAATTACCACCGTTTACGGACGTAGGTTGATTGATTACCTACATAAAAAACAGGTTGGAGAAACAGTAAGGAATTTAGGTTTAGAAGGACAGATGCAAAAACAAGGTACACCGACAATGGGTGGTATTATTATTTTGCTGGGCATTCTTATTCCAACCATGTTGTTTGCCAATATCTCCAATATCTATGTGATTTTAATGATAATCACCACAATCTGGATGGGCACTGTAGGCTTTTTAGATGATTATATCAAAGTTTTCAAAAAGAATAAAGAAGGTTTAGCAGGTCGTTTTAAAGTAGTTGGTCAGGTTGGTTTAGGCTTAATTGTAGGTTGCACCATGTACTTCCATCCAAATATTGTGGTAAGGGAAACTGTACAGGACGATGTAAAAAGTACTTCTACGGTTCCGATGGTACTGCGCCAAAAAGGAGAAACCTTTTATTATACACAAGATGTAAAATCGACTAAAACCAATATGCCTTTTTATAAGAACAATGAGTTCGATTATGCAAAGGTATTAAAGTTTTTAGGTGCCGATTACCATAAATATGCATTTTTTATCTTCCTGATCGTAACGGTATTTATCATTACCGCCGTGTCGAACGGGGCAAACATTACCGATGGGATTGATGGTTTAGCTACAGGAACTTCGGCAGTAATCGGGATCACCCTGGGTATTTTGGCTTATGTATCGGGTAATACCATTATGGCCGATTACCTCAATATTATGTATATCCCAAACTCTGCAGAGCTGATGATTTTTGCAGGTGCATTTGTGGGTTCCTGCGTAGGTTTTCTTTGGTATAACTCTTACCCGGCGCAGATTTTTATGGGCGATACCGGAAGTTTGGCCATTGGGGGAATCATCGCCTCATTTGCCATCATGATCCGCAAAGAGCTGTTGATTCCGATTTTATGTGGAATATTCCTGGTAGAACTGGTGTCGGTAATTATGCAGGTGTCTTATTTTAAATATACCAAGAAGAAATTTGGCGAAGGCCGCAGGATTTTCCTGATGTCGCCTTTACACCACCATTACCAGAAAAAAGGATATCATGAAGCCAAAATTGTAACCCGCTTCTGGATTATCGGAATCATGCTGGCAATTATGACCATTGTAACATTGAAACTGAGGTAAAAAGCCAAAAGACTAAAGCTGAAAGGCAAAAGATAGAATAATAATTAAAATACCCTTAGTGGTAAATAAAAAATAAGGTAAAAAAATTAAAATGTGATGGTATCCGGTCTTGATACTTATCACTTGATACTAAAAAATAATAATGAGCACGAATAATATCACATCAAGCAATACTAAGTCAGCGATGACCGGGCACGGCCGTGTGGTTATTCTTGGTGCCGGCGAAAGTGGAGTTGGCGCTGCAAAATTGGCTCAGGCAAAAGGTTTCGATGTTTTTGTTTCCGATTACGGTGTAATTACCGACAAATATAAAGCTGCATTAGAAAAACTTTCCATTCCGTTCGAATCTGAAAAACATACCGAAGAACTGATCTTAAATGCAACAGAGGTAATTAAAAGTCCGGGTATTCCGCCTACAGCCCCAATTATTAAAAAATTGGTCGCAAAAGGTGTTCCTGTGGTTTCGGAAATTGAATTTGCCAAAAGATATACCAATGCAAAAACCATCTGCATTACGGGTTCAAACGGTAAGTCGACTACGAGTTTATTAACCTATCACATCCTAAAAAATGCGGGTTTAAATGTGGGTCTGGCTGGTAATATCGGACAGAGTTTTGCAGCACAGGTGGCTACAGAAGATTACGAATATTATGTACTGGAAATCTCAAGTTTCATGCTTGATGATATGTTCGCATTTAAAGCCGATATAGCAGTTTTACTTAACATTACACCGGATCATTTAGATCGTTACGATTATAAACTGGAGAATTATGCTGCATCTAAAATGCGGATTGTTCAAAACCAGACAGCAGAAGATATTTTCATTTATTGTGCAGATGACGAAGAGAGCCTAAAAGCCATCGAGTTGATTAAGCCTGTGGCGAAAGCCTTTCCCTTTTCAATTACTAAAAAAGTAGAACTGGGTGCTTATTTAGAAGAAACTACTATACATATCCTTACAGAACCAAATAACCAACTAACCATGTCTATTTCAGATTTAGCCTTACAGGGCAAGCACAACATTTACAATTCTATGGCCTCAGGCATTGTGTCTAAAGTTTTAGAATTAAGAAATGAGACCATCCGCGAAAGCATGGGCAATTTCAAAAATATTGAGCACAGGTTAGAGCATGTGGCCAAAATTTCGGGGATCGATTTTATCAACGACAGTAAAGCCACCAATGTGAACTCTACCTGGTATGCTTTAGAGAGTATGACCAGTGATGTAGTATTGATTATGGGCGGTGTTGATAAGGGAAACGATTACAACATGCTTAAAGATCTGGTTAAAAGTAAGGTTAAGGCTATCGTTTGTTTGGGTAAGGATAACAAACGTATTCACGATGCTTTCGAGGATGATGTAGAAGTAATTGTAAATACTTTTTCGGCAGATGAAGCAGCACAGATTGCTTTCCATTTGGCTAAACGTGGCGATGCGGTTTTGTTATCGCCAGCCTGTGCCAGTTTCGATCTGTTCAAAAATTACGAAGACCGCGGTAACCAGTTTAAAGCGGCAGTTAGAGAATTATAATAGGAGGTACAATATATGTTCCAAGCACTACTTAATAAAACAAAAGGCGATAGGTGGATCTGGCTGATCATCATCCTGCTTTCGCTTATATCTGTAATGGCAGTGTATAGTGCAACAGGTACCTTGGCATATAAAAAAGGAGAAACGGTAGAAAAGCTTTTGCTCACCAAACATTTAATTTTTGTGCTGATGGGTATCGGGATGATCTATATTGCCCACCTGCTCGATTACCGTTATTATGCGGGTATTTCAAAGGTATTGATGATCGTTACCATTCCGTTGCTGTTTTATACATTAATATTCGGAACAAATTTGAACGATGCATCAAGATGGGTTAAAATACCGGTAATCGGATTGACG
>NZ_JBFTRT010000423.1:0-4564 GCF_056399685.1 Pedobacter sp. 01N416 | reverse complement strand
AATTGAAGGCATTGCATGTTTAAAACCTTCTTTAATCGCAGTGGCCGTGTTTTTGCCATGTGCAAGCTCTTCACGTACACGCTCGAAAATAAGGATGTTTGCATCTACCGATAAACCAATGGTTAATACGATACCAGCAATACCAGGTAAGGTTAATACTGCACCAAGTGATACCAGGATACCAATGATGAAGAATAAGTTGATTAACAATGCAAAGTTAGCAACCCAACCTGCACGGTGATAATACAACGCCATGAAGATTAAGATTACGATAAAGGCAATTACGAATGAGATTAAACCATCGTGAATAGCTTGTGCACCTAAAGTTGGACCAACTACGTAGCTACCTGCAATACGCGCAGGAGCTGGCAATTTACCAGCTTTTAAGATATTGGATAAATCTTTAGTATCGGCTTGTGTAAAGTTACCAGTGATTGATGAAACACCACCAGCAATTTCGTTCTGTACGGTAGGCGCAGAATAAACCTGGTTATCTAATACAATCGCAATAGATTTTTTGTTGTTTGGATCAGCAGCGGCTTCGGCAGTAATTTTTTTCCACTTAGCAGAACCTTCGCTGGTCATGTACATGGTTACTTCCGGTTTACCTTTTTGATCAAAATCTGCACGCGAATCGCTGATTGCCTCACCACCTAAATCTGGTTTGCCATCAGCACTAACCACTTTAATAGCATATAGTTCGAAAATTTTCGAACCTTCTCTAGGTTTAACACTCCACATAAATTTCATCGTAGATGGAATAGATGCAGCAACTTCAGGAAGTTTTAAATAAGCATTAACCTTTGCGGTATCTTTTTGTAACGACATACCAACAACTGCACCAGGCATTAATTGTTGTTGTCCGTTTTGGCCCTGATAAATAGGAAGGTTAAGAACAGCATACAATGGGTTAGATTTAAGCAATTCAGCTTTAACCGCAGTTGAATCCTTTTTACCTAAGCCAGCAAGTTTACCACCTTTAGCCGTAGTATCTTTAGCAGCAGCTTTTTCTAAACCGGCAAGTTTACCACCAGCAGCTGGAGCAGCAGTTGTATCTTTAGTTGCAGGCGCATCAGCTTTTAATGTTGCCGCTAAAATTTTATTAATGTTTTCTAACAATGGTGCAACTTCTTGCACCTGGTATACTTGCCAGAATTGCAATTCGGCAGAACCCTGTAAAAGTTTAGCAATACGCTCTTTATCTTGTACACCTGGCATTTCGATTAAGATACGGTTGCTACCTTCTTGTTTTTGCATGTTCGGACTAACTACTCCGAAGCCATCGATACGTGAGCGTAGAACTGTAAATGAACGATCGATCGCACTAGTAGCTTCTTTTTCCAAGAAAGATTCAACATCGCCATTGCTTGCGCTAGGTTTTAACTGAGATGCGTTATCCTGGTTAGAAAAATAATCTGCAAGTTTTACTCCAGGGCTTAATTTTTCGAATTCATCAACAAAAATTTTGATGTAATCTTTACCACCGGCATTTAACTGGATCTGTGCGTTCTGAATTGCTTTGTTAAAGTTAGCATCAGTAGGGTTGCCCGCTAATGATTTTACCAACTCCGCTAACGATATCTCCATCGTTACGTTCATTCCGCCTTTTAAGTCTAAACCCAAATTAATCTCTTTCGCTTTTACCTCTTGATAAGTAAATCCAACTACTGGATAAACTTTCACGGTACTCATCGAATCTAAGTAAGCCTTTTCTTTGGCCAAATCACCCTTCGCAGCGTTTTTTGCGTCTTTTTCCACCTTGGATGCTACCAAAGTAAAAGAAAGTGCGTACGCACAAACGATAGCCAATACTATCGCTATAAACTTAATAAAACCTTTTCCTTGCATTGTTTGTTTAAAATAATTTGTCTTTCGCTGTTTTTTAACAAGTCGGCAAATCTAATTAAATTTTTAAATTATAGAACCCCTTAATTGATAATTTATTAACATTAATTTTTATCGGGCAATAATCTTATTTTTTGCCTGCTAACCGTTTTACTGAATACTCATGTTGTTATGCTGCCAAATGATTAGAAAAGCAGGTGCAGCAGCTTTTGCTTGCGTTCGGTCCTGATATAGTTTCAATCTTTTTTAATTTCTGTCATGCTGAGGAACGAAGCATCTTTTCATATTTGGGTTTCTTAGAGACAAAGATGTATAGTAGATCTTTTTTTGAAAAGCAATACCTGTGTTTCTTTTGTTCGGATAGTCCCGCTGTCCGTTTTATCCCGATGAAGAATCGGGATGCTCACTGCCATCGGGTTTAGCTGGCAGGGGAAGAAGCACTATTCAAGTAAAAATAGTAGTCGCCTCAACGAGATCGTCATGCTGAATTTATTTCAGCATCTTTCTTGCAAGATAGACCCTGATCCCGAAGCTTCGGGACAGGATGAAGACCCTAGAAGAAGGTATCTTCGTTGTTAAATTCTTTCTAAAACCTCAAAAGTATAATCGTATTTGTTCTTTTCATCGGCTTTATGGGTTTCACTGCTGATTACTTTCCATTCGTTCCGGTCAATTTCAGGGAAAAAGGTATCCGCATCAAAATTGTGGTGGATGGTAGTTAAATAAAGTGTGGTGGTTTTGGGCAAGGCTTGTCTATAAATCTCAGCACCACCAACAATAAATACCGGTTTTTCTTCTGTTTTGGTAATTGCTAAAGCTTCATCTAAACTATTTACCACTTCAACACTATCGATTTTTAAACTGGAATCCCTGGTGATCACAATATTCCTGCGGTTAGGTAGCGGTCTACCTACAGAATCGAAAGTTTTGCGGCCCATCACTACTGTGTGCCCCGAAGTGGTTTGTTTAAAGAATTTTAAATCGGCTGGCATGTGCCATAAAAGCTGATTGTTTTTGCCTATTGCAAAATTTTCCCCTACAGCTACGGCTATGGAAAGGTTTTTTGGTTCATTAGTCATTGGTCATTTGTTTATTGGTATCGGCATGGTGCATTAAGTGCAGTTCAAGTGAGATGAATTTAATGTACACTGACAACTGAGTTAAGTTTTATCTAAATTTTGCCCAATATATTTTTATATAAGCATTCAGTTTTAAATGGATTGTTTGTAATTCGGTATAAAGTTCTGAATAACAATCTTCAGATATCAAATTTCTGTTTTTTGATTTCCGAAGAAATGATTTTACTTCTAAAATTGAGCCTCGGCTATAATAGCAAAAGTTTTTGTTTTCTTTGAAATGATACCTCCCATATCCTTCTGCAATATTTGCACTAATGGAATCTGCTGCTCTGCATAATTGTTTACCGATGGTATCTTTAGCGAAATATTCCCATCCCATAACAATATCCCAGATTTTATCTGAAATTACCTCAGACAAATTATATACTTCTAAATCCTCTAATTTATAATTCATGATTTCTCTTGATTAAGTAAATTAAAGGGATGATTTTTTAAATAGGGCATTCAATTCTGCACCCAAACAAATGAACCAATGGCTAATGAACGAATGACTAATTAACCAATGACCAATGAACCAATTACACCGCCACTATCCCCTTAATATGCGGGTACGCTTCGTAATTCTCCAGGGTAAAGTCTTCAAATTTAAAATCAAAGATGCTTTTTACATCAGGATTGATTTTCATGGTTGGCAATGCTTTAGGCTCGCGGCTTAATTGTAGGTTGGCCTGTTCGATATGGTTATTGTATAAATGTGCATCGCCAAGGGTATGGATAAAATCTCCTGCTTCTAAACCGCACACCTGTGCTACCATCATGGTTAATAAAGCGTAAGATGCAATATTAAAAGGAACGCCCAAGAAAATATCGGCACTGCGCTGATATAACTGGCAGCTTAATTTCCCATCGGCCACGTAGAATTGAAAAAATGCATGGCAAGGAGGCAAAGCCATATTTTCGATTTCAGCAACGTTCCATGCAGAAACAATAATCCTGCGCGAATCGGGATTGTTCTTTATCGTATTGATGATATTGGTGATCTGATCGATATGTTGCCCATCTGGTGTTGGCCAGCTTCTCCACTGTGAACCATAAACCGGTCCGAGGTTGCCGTTTTCGTCAGCCCATTCGTCCCAGATACGAACACCATTATCTTTTAAGTATTTAATATTGGTATCGCCGGTTAAAAACCAGATCAGTTCGTGAATAATAGATTTTAAGTGCAATTTCTTTGTTGTCACCATCGGGAAACCTTCCTGAAGGTTAAAGCGCATCTGGTAACCAAAAACGCTTATTGTTCCGGTGCCGGTACGGTCGTGCTTTTGAGCTCCATGATCAAGCACATGTTGCATTAAATCTAAATATTGTTTCATACTGTTCTGATAATTTACAAATATCTAAAATTTATCAGGTGTTGAGAATCATTTTTATACACACTGCCCACTTACTAACATTGTAATGATAATTGTTTTTTGGAAATGAATTTGCTGTGCCAATGGAGGCCACCTGTCCTGCTTTTCATTTCAAGTCCTCGCTGCGCTGTGGGCTTTCCACTACAATCAGGTTTGTAATTTACGGTTTCTTCATCAACCCCGATAGAAGTAGCAACTGGCCCCTTAGCCCCGGGTGCAGTGTTACCC
>NZ_JBFTRT010000422.1:0-4576 GCF_056399685.1 Pedobacter sp. 01N416 | reverse complement strand
GATGGCCGCTTCACGCTATTTAACAGAATTCGGGATCAAAAAAATCAGAAAGGTTGGACAAAGCAGCGAATTCGACCAGATTAAAAATTATGTTGGTGGCGACGATATCCGTACCATTAACTGGAAAGCTACGGCCAGAAAAGGTGGTTTAATGGTGAATACCTATACAGACGAGAAATCGCAGAATATTTATTGTGTAATTGATAAATCGCGTGTAATGCGCATGCCTTTTGAAGGATTAAGCCTACTCGATTATGCTATAAATGCAGCCGTTGCACTTTCGAAAGTGGCCATGCTTAAAGAAGATAAAGCAGGTTTAATTACGATATCTGAAAATATCGGCGCTGTTGTACCAGCAGATCGTAAAGCTTCTCAGCTTGGCACTATCATGAATGTGCTTTACAAGGAAAAAACGAGATACCTTGAAAGTAATCTCGAAGCACTTTATTCCGCGGTACGATCAGTAGTAAAACAAAGGGGCCTTTTGGTTTTCTTTACCAATTTCGAAAGTTTATCGGCACTGCAAAGACAGTTGCCATATTTAAAAAGAATAGCTAAATACCACTTATTGGTGGTTGTATTTTTCGAAAATACTGAACTAAAAGAATTAAGCACAGCACCTGCAAAAGATGTAGAAGGCATTTACCATAAAACCATTGCCGAGAAATTTATCTACGAGAAAAAACTAATGGTTAAAGAACTCAACAAACATGGCATTTTAGCCATCCTTACCCCACCTCAAAAACTTACTGTTAATGTAATTAACCAGTATTTGGCATTAAAGGCACAGCAGCGGATTTAATTTGTAGTTGAGGGTGATGAGTTTGGAGGCACTGTTCTACTGAAACATGCTAGGTAACTCAAAAACCCCAAACGCCCAACTCTAAAGTCCCTACTCCTCTTCCCTAAAATACACCTTGTAAAAGTTCATCGATTTATCATCGTCGTAACCTTTTTCGATCATATCTTTATTGCCATGGATATAAATGTGGAAGTTTTTATCCAGCTTTAACACGCTTTTATAGGCACGGGCTTGTTTTTTAACAGCGGATTCGGCGATTTCAAAATTATCGGCAATCGGGCTTTCGTACTCTTGCTCGTAATTCTTCTTATAGTTTTTGAATGATTCAATCCCTTCGGCATTACCAATTACTTCATTACCGAATTCCTCAATATCAAAGGTTTCTTTTTCTTTGAAATACTTCATCGAGCGGTTTAAGAGATCGATTTTATCCGCTTTACTGATTTCGTAATCGTCATCAAGTTTCTGTGTAACGAAGTTTTTGTAAACCCCTAAAACATTATTGGTTTGGTTATAACTGTCGTTCCTGATTTTCAGCTTCAAAAATTCATCTTTCCAGTAAACAGCAGAATCGTTGCTACTTTTCGATTGATCCAGCACCACAACTTTATAGCCTTCTTCTTTATCAACGTTAAAAATCAGGCAGCCTTTATCCAATTTATTAATACTGATGGCTTCTTGCTCGTAACTTACATTAAAGCCATCCTGCTCAGGGTAAACTTTTAGGTAAGTATCTTTTGTTTCGGATTTAAAAATGCCAACTACATCCAATTGCTCGCCTTCTATCTGCACCTTTTCAAAATAAGCGACATATAGCTCGCCAGATTTAATTTTTGGGTGATTGGCTACATCGTATAAATGTTTGGCCAGTTGTTGCGAATCTTCGTGAAAAAGTTCGTTGTTTTCGAAAATTTCATGAACGAAATGGAATACTTCGTTCAACTCCAGGTTATCGTTGGGGTGATAAAAACGGTAGGCCTCATTTACCTTTTCGAAAGGTTTTAAGAAATACTGCATCAACAGGTTTCCCAACACTTCATCATCAATTTTTAAAGGAGCATCAGATAATTTATAATACTCTTCAAGCAATTTATTGCCTGTGTGGTGGATAGAAAGTTGCTTAAGTGAAGCCTCGAAAAATGAAATCATGGGGGCAAAAATAGTAAAATCATTGGTTAACCTTCTCGGTCATTCAATCATTCTCTAATTCAATTATTTCTTAATATAAACCTCGGCCCGCTGCAGAAAGCTTTTTTCCTTTAACGATGCCTCAACCTCATTTATAGCCTTCATTAAGTTATTTTCCGTATTCGTAATTTCTGCTGTGGCTTTAATAATCACATCCCAAACAGGCTCCATAGTGGAAAGAAGTGCTGTACCCTTTTCTGTGAGTTCAACCAAACGTTTACGGGTATCTATTTTATCTTTTTTAGACCGGATCAGTTTCTCCTTCTCCAATTCTTTTAACAAACTGATGGTAGAAGGATGTGCATAACCAATTTCATCTGACAACGAAACCACGTTCATCGTCGATTTTTTATATAAAGTATAAAGCACAGGGAACCATTTGGGTTGAAAATCAATTCCGAATGCTTTATAAATCAACAGACCATCTTTACGGATCTGATCGCTCAGCCTTTGCAATCGGGTAGAAATGGCCAATAAACCAGAAGCATCAATTACATTTTGTTCCATTAAAGAGATTTTAAATCCAGGCTATAAAAAACATTGTCTACAGCCATCCGAGGGAAGTAAACCGGCAAATCTTCCATTGCAACTGGTTTAAATCCATTACGTTCATAAAAACGGCAGGCCGCCTGCAATACGTCTTTTGTACCCAAATATACCTCATTCAGGTTATTATCCTCACAGTAGGCTAGAAGTGTTTTTAATAAAGCTTGCGCAACACCCAAATCTTTCCCTCGGAATTCCTTTTTAACAAACATTTTTCTGATTGCCCCCGATTGATGCTCAGGAACAGCAATTAAGGCAATGGTACCGATCAGTTCACCATTTAGTATGGCACCCCAAAAAGCACCACCTGAGCCATTATAATTTTTTTCTATATCCAACAAATCTGGCTGTGCCGCCAAATCGATATCTACATTAAATTCTATTTGTTGGATAGGTAGAATTAACCCAATAATCGCTTCACAGAATTGATTATCTAACCGTTCAATTTTAAAGTCGTTTTGCATTGTTAAATATTATCTGCCAAAGATATGTAGTTAACTACATATATCGCAAATAGAAATATCATTTGAACCTCAAATTTTAGGAAGGATTAGGAATGTTTTGGTTATTGGAGAAAGTTATTTTGTGTTCTTTAACTTATTGAGAAAGTCGACTATCTTTTTATCTGCATAATTGGCTACGCCTTCATGTTTGAAAGACAAACGGCCCTGTTTATCAAAAATAACTGTGGTTGGTAAAGCGCCTGCAAATACTTTTTCAGGAATCTCACTTTCTACTTTATAAACGGGCATCGCATATTTACGGTCGGACATAAACTTGCCCGATTTGGCAAAATCGCCATCTGCATCCGCAAAAATGAAAACAACATTTTTATCATTTTTAAACTGAGTGTATAATTTGTTAATCGATGGCATTTCAGCTCTACAGGGAGGACACCAGGTTGCCCAGAAATTAAGAAAAATGACTTTTCCTTTTAAATCGCCAAGATCAATCACATTTCCTTTTACATCCTTAAACTGGATTCCGTCAAGGCTCGTTGCGATTTCCTTTGGGCTTTCAACTTTTGGCGAATAAAAACCAATTTCCATTAATCCCCTAATTAAAAATGCTTTTGCATCAGGTACAAAAACAATTATCAAAAGGATAATGATAAATAGTGCATTGAATATATTTTTCCTGATAAACTTCATAATTTACTATCCTCCTATTGTGTATAACAACGAAATTGACGCACAACTGGCATGTCCATAACTTATTACTAAACTCATCACTCCCCTTAAACCATTGACTAAATCGCGAGTCATAAAACCATAAATACAATGTTACTTTGTAAATATATATAATTGCTTAGGAATTACTACTTTTGGCCTGTTGAAAAAGCATAGACAAAACATTAAGAAATATTTATCGGCATTTATGCTGATTGTATTTGCTATTGCTTTAACTCCGTGGAGTGTACTTCACCACCATAACCCTCTTCCGGTTGTGCAGAAAGAGGTCAACTGTAAACATGTTAGCCACGTGCAGGCCCATGGCGATACCTGTTTAATCTGTAATGCTAGTTTTGAAAAAAATTATGTGCAAACGCACCACATTTACAGAATCTTCTTATCGGCCAAAATTTTTAGCCGAATCGAACCTACCTTAAACAATGCTTTTACCGAAATAAAGCGCACTTGCTTACGAGGTCCCCCTTTAGCATAATTTTTTCTTTTCAAGCGCATCCGCGCTTAATCAAATTATTTATTTGAAAAACTAAAACTGGCTTCATTTAGCTATTGCTTTGGTTTTTCTATCATTTTTATTTACTACAACACATGAAAAAATTACAGCTTATTGGCTTGGTAATTCTATATACATTATTAAGCAGCACTGTTTTTGCTGCCGCTTTAAAGAATATAACAGGTAAGGTTATTGATGCCAGCACCAAACAAACGTTGCCAGGGGCAACCATTTTTATTCCTGATTTAAAAGTTTCGGCAGTAACCAACAATGATGGAGAATTTACATTGAATAACCTTCCTTCAAAAGGAAGTTATCTTATTGAGGTACATTATATTGGCTATAAAACCACTACAC
>NZ_JBFTRT010000421.1:0-4577 GCF_056399685.1 Pedobacter sp. 01N416 | reverse complement strand
GAATTATTAACTACCACCAGTACTGCGGCCAAAAGGTGTGCTAAACCGTAAATTTTTAGCTTTATACCTTTAACTACATCTGGATTAATAAAGGTGATAGCCAGTAAATAGATGCTATAAATAAGCAGATTGAGCGCTAACCTTTCTTGCCAAAATAGAAAAGTAAACAGGAGGCCACCCAGCAGAACAGAGAGTGATAAGAGGTTGGATCTATTTTTCATAATGATATGATAATGGTTTATAATTTTTAAGGTTGTACTGTTTGTTTTAAAAGTGCTTTGAAATTCAAAGTGAATAGTTAAAAAAAATAGCTTATAGTTTTTTGATCATTTTTTCAAGTGCATCTAAATGTGCTTTAAAAGCCTGTTTGCCCAAAGCCGTGATAGCGTAGGTGGTACTGGTTTTTCTGCCGATAAAGCCTTTATGTACCTTTATAAATTCTGCCTGCTCTAAAGTATTCAGGTGTGAGGCCAGGTTTCCATCTGTTAATTCGAGCATTTGTTTCAGGTCGTTAAAGCCAATTTCATCGTTTACTACCAGAATGGACATTACGCCCAACCTGATCCGGCTATCGAATATTTTATTTAAATCTGCTATCGGGTTTTTCATCCTTACTGACCTCTCTCATATTTAAAATACATTAAAAGACCATAAACAATGTGCAATACACCAAAGCCAAAAGCCCAAAAAATTAAGCCATAACCTACGTAAAACATGCAGATTAATCCAAGTATTACCTCGCAAAGCCCCAGGTAGCGAATGTCGCTGTAAGTATATTTACTGGCATTAATAAGTGCCAAACCATAAAAAATTAAACAGCTTGGTGCAACAATAGCATAAGTGTTCGGATGGTTAATCAATAAAGCAATAATAAACAAACCTCCGGCAACCAACGGGACAAATAAATTAATTAAAAGTGATTTAGAGGTTTTATCCCAGATTGGAAGATTGTTTTTCTGACTTTTTCTATAGGTAAATAAAACTCCTCCAGCCAGAGCAATCACCAAAACAAAAATACCAAGTTTTATTAAGTTAAACTCCAGGTCCATTTCTCCATCAACGCCATAACCGTAACCGCGTTTACCGATGAATTTGTTAATTTCATCGTTTGCAAAATAAGCCCCAATTAAAGCGATAACGCCTGCAAAAACACCAGATAAACCGCTCAAAGAAATAAATCTCGACGACCTGTCCATCATTTGTCTGATATCTTTTAAGGCATTTAATTGTTCTTCCTGAGTGCTCATTTTAAAAGTGCTTTGTTTTTCAAAGTTAAATAAGAAATTGATATTTCCAAAATTATTTTTTTCCTTCGGTATGATTACACAGATTTAGAGATTACACAGATTCTAATTTTAACTTTAGTCTTTGTGCTTTAGTCTTTTTGCTTTAGTCTTTATGCTTTTACCTTTAGTCTTTAACCTTTTTTATTAAATTTGAAGCATGCTAAAAGCCACTGGAATAAGAAAATCGTACGGAAATCTACAAATTTTAAAAGGCGTAAATTTTGAAGTGCAAAAAGGGGAGATTGTAAGTATTATTGGGCCATCTGGTGCAGGTAAAAGTACTTTATTGCATATTTTAGGAACATTGGATAGACCTGATGTGGGGTCTGTAGAACTAAAAGGCACTGTTGTTAATAGATTGAATGGCGATCTGCTGAGTACTTTCCGCAATCAGAATATCGGTTTTGTATTTCAGTTTCATCATTTGTTGCCAGAATTTAGTGCCATTGAAAATATTTGCATTCCGGCATTTATTGCCAAAACCAATAAAAAACAGGCCGAAACCAGGGCATTTGAACTGTTAGATCTGTTTGGACTAAAAGACAGGGCCCAGCATAAACCCAATCAGCTGTCTGGCGGTGAGCAGCAGCGTGTAGCCATTGCAAGAGCGCTGATCAATAATCCTTCAATTATATTGGCTGATGAACCATCAGGGAATTTAGACTCTGAAAATGCAGCCGGATTACACCAGTTGTTTGTAAGTTTGCGCGATAATTTCCATCAAACCTTTGTGATTGTTACACACAATGAACACCTTGCAAAAACCAGCGACCGTGTAGTGAGCATGAAAGATGGCTTAATCGTATAAAATCATGTTCATTCGGTCATTCTCTCATTCAATTATTAACTAACTTATTCATTCAATCATTATACTTTGAAAATACTGATAACAGGAGGGAACAATGCTAAGGCTTTGAAGCTGATGAAAGCATTTCCCAGTCATTTTGTTTTACTTGCCGATTATGGTGATGTACCGGGGATTGTAACTGAAAATTATGCCTTTTCATCGTTAGGCGTATTAAATAAAGACAGTATCGCTCATATTCTAYTAAATTTTTGTATCACTGAGGCCATAGATTGTATTATCCCTTTACACCATTATGAGCTTGAGCCATTGGCTAAATCTGCTGTACTTTTTAGTGAGTATGGAATTCAGGTACTATTGCCTGATGCAGCTATAATTGCTGACTATCTAGCAGAAGAAAAGCTTACTTATCAAAATTTTGCAGTGTTTATTCACGGCGATCAGATTTTTTCAACCGAGGAGGGTTCTCTACCTACAAATGTATCTCCCAAATTAAATGGAGTATTTGGTTATAACGATGCTGATAATTTAAAACTTTTTACAATTTAACATGGATGCATATCAATACGTGAAAGACAAGCAGATCGTAATTTTTGAATTGGATGATGTGCTATTTCCAGAGAAGGATTATTTGCTACAGGTTTATTATCTGTTTGCGCAGTTTATAGAATATACCGAGCAGAAAAGTGCACAGCCTATTATTGAATTTATGCGTGCAGCATACGGAAATAATGGTACTGAAAAACTTTTTGAGAAAACARCAGATCAGTTTGCCATTGATATGAAGTACAAGCATAATTTTGATCTTCTACATCAGAATGCCCGTTTACCTTTAAAACTTTTACTTTATAAAAATATGCTCGAGTTTATACAGGAACTTGTGGTAGACCGCAAACAAATATTTATTGTAACTGACGGCAACCCGGAGCAACAACTTAATAAAATTAAGCAAACAGAGTGGAATGGACTAGAGCAATATCTTACGGTATATTTTGTTGAGGAGCTAAGTTTAACTAAAGCAGAAATTTTTCAGAACATACTAAACAGCAACAATTTATCGCCTAACCAGGCGTTAGTTGTTGGTGCAAATAAATTTGATGAGCAACAATCTAAATTAATTAATTTGCCGTATATTGTGTCACTAGAAATTTACAAGTAAATATGCTTAGAAAATTTATTTCGCAAAATGCATTTTTATATGCTTTGCTTATTGTGGTTGGGTTTACAGTATCGTGTAAAAAATCGAATAATAATCCTGATGGAGATGGTGCACCGCAAGGCACTCCAGGAACCCGGGCAGAGTTAACTAAGGATTCGATCTACCTATATGCACAGCAAACGTATTATTGGAATGTTGGGATGCCAAGTTATTCTGCCTTTAATCCAAGACAATATAATTCAAACAATGCGGTTTTAGCAGCTTTAAAATCATTGCCAAGTACCGGTGGAAAAGATAAATATTCATTTATCGATGATGGTACTGTAGCTGGAGAATTAGGTGGCGTAGCTGGAGATTTTGGTTTCTCTGTATTTTTTGCCAGCGCGAATGACCTAAGGATTAAATATGTATATGCAACATCACCTGCTGGTGTTCAAGGCTTAAAAAGAGGTTATCAGATTACGAAAATTAATGGTAGCACAGATATTAATACCACTGATGCAAGGATTGATTATGTAGTGAATGCTATTTTTGGTACGAACCCAACGGTTTCAATGACGGTTTTGAAACCAGATGGGACTAGTCAGGATGTAACAGTAACCAAAGCAAGTTATAATATCAATCCTGTACTTTTTACCAATACTTATACTGTAGGGGCGAAAAAGGTGGGATATATTGTTTTTAATAGTTTTACCACCAATTCAACTGATTTTCTGGATGCAGCATTTGCAAAGTTTTCTACAGATGGAATTACTGAACTTGTTGTCGATTTACGTTATAATGGAGGAGGTTCGGTTGCTACATCAGAAGCCTTTACTAATTTGATTGCACCAACCGCTCAAAACGGTAAAGTGATGTATACCACTTACTGGACACAGACGATGCAGGATAATCAAGCCACTATTCTTCAAAACCAGAAGTTTTATGCTAAAGGTAATGATGGTGTAACACGCATGTATTCTTACTTTGACTATTCTTATAAACCTACAGTTGCAGCGGGAAATCAAGAAGTTTTTGCTAAACGCGGATCATTGAATAGCCTAACCAGGGTTTACTTTATTGTAACCGGCAGTACAGCATCGGCAAGCGAGTTGTTAATTAACAACTTAAAACCTGTAATTGATGTTAAACTGATTGGCAAGAAAACTTATGGCAAACCAGTTGGTTTTTTCTCCATCCGTATAGATAAAAACGACTTATATATTCCCCAGTTTGAAACCAAAAATCAATTAAATCAAGGCGGTTACTTTGATGGAATGGCAGTTGATAAAGATATTTTTGATGATGTAACCAAAGATTTTGGAGATCCAACAGAAAAGCTATTGGC
>NZ_JBFTRT010000420.1:0-8729 GCF_056399685.1 Pedobacter sp. 01N416 | reverse complement strand
GTATAGACCTCTTTCTGAAAAATATTTCTGGTTATTAAAATTTACGGTTAAGCCTGTATTTAAAAACACATAGTTCCAAACCATACTCTCTACAAAATCAGGGATATAATGGTAATTCCTGAAAATGGTTTCATCTGGGTAAAAAGTAATCGCCGTGCCATTGCGTTGAGTGGTATCGATAATTGGCTGCTCATTTACAATTTCTCCCTTAGAAAATTCTACTTTTTTCGTTTTTCCATCACGGTACGACTGCACCATAAAACTAGTAGAAAGTGCATTTACAGCCTTAGTACCTACCCCATTTAAACCAACAGATTTCTGGAAAGCATTGCTATCGTATTTACCACCGGTATTGATCTTGCTTACACAATCGATTACCTTGCCGAGTGGAATGCCACGACCGTAATCACGTATATTTACCTTTTGTTCGGAAACAGTAATTTCGATGGTTTTTCCGGTACCCATTACAAACTCATCGATAGAGTTATCTACAATTTCTTTTAGCAAAACGTAAATACCGTCGTCTTGTGCAGAACCATCGCCAAGTTTACCAATGTACATCCCCGGACGAAGCCTGATGTGCTCTTTCCAATCTAATGAACGGATACTATCGTCGTTATAAATTACTTCTGCCATACTGTATTTATCTGTTCTTCAATGAAAAACCTTGCATTTTTTGGTTTGCAAAGCAATGAAGAATTTGTAGAAATAACCCTGATGATTGAAATAAAAATATTTTCAAATACCTTCTTCAGAATTATTATACAATAATAGATTTATTCTGTGAGGCTCGCAAAAGAAAATTTCCACATGTCAACAGTCCGAAGTATAGGGTTGATGGCACATGGTCCATTGGTCAATAGCCTATGGTTAATTAAACCAGGCTATCAACTATGAGCTATTAAACCATCAGCCATTTTTCCACATCCTCAGAAACCGATTACACCTAATTCAATAGTCCCCATTCAATCATTCTCTCACTCAATCATTCTCTCACTCAATCATTCAACCCTTCTCTCACCCAATCATCAAATTTCCCTATCTTCAACCCAATATTCATAATTCTATTTAATGCAACAAAAGAAGCAACTTTCGCTATTCGATTTATCCATGATTGTGGTGAGTTTGGTTATTGGCATGGGTGTATTCCGTACACCTGTAAACGTAGCAGCTAAGGCACAAATTCCCGAACTGTTTTATTTGGCTTGGTTTATCGGTGGTTTTGTAGCCTTTTGTGGCGCGTTAACTTATGCGGAAATTGGTTCCCGCTTTCCGGTAACTGGAGGATACTATAAAATATTTTCAGCAGCTTATCATCCATCCATTGCTTTTGCCATTAATTGTATTGTGATCATTTCGAGCGCAGCATCGGTAGCGGCTATTTCGATTATTGGGGCAGAATACCTGAGTAAAATTATTTTACCTGTTGATAAACAGAATGAAACTTATCGGGTTGCCATAGCCATTACCACCATTTTGGTATTTTATTTCATTAATCTGTTAGGCTTAAAAGCGAGTTCTAAAACACAAAATGTGTTAACGGTAATTAAAATCGGAATGATTTTAACACTCATCTGCGCTATATTTTTCGGCGGACAAACACAAACCGTTACCCCAATTTTTAAAACAGCAACGGGTGCTTTAGCAACCTGGTCTGATTATGGAAAAGCCCTGGGCCTGTGTTTAATTGCGGTTTCTTTTTCTTATGCGGGTTATGCGCAAACCATCAACTTTGGGGGCGAAGTTAAAGAAGCCAAAAAAGTGATTCCACGTTCCATTATTATCGGCTTAACCATTATTGTAATTCTTTACCTGGCCATCAACTATGTATATGTAAAGGTGATCGGTTTTGAAGAATTAAAATCAGCAGAAAGCATCGCCGCAATACTGGCTTCGAAGATATTTGGTCCGGCGGGATTTAACGCACTTTCTGTAATTATCTTTTTCTCCGTAATGGGTTATGTAAATGTAAATCTGCTGAGTAACCCAAGGGCCATGTTTGCCATGGGCGAAGAAGGGGCACTACCAAAAATATTCAGCTGGATGAACAAAAAAACAGAGGTAATTACCATTAGCTTAACTGTTTTTACATTAATTGCTGTGGTAATTATTTTCTATGCCAAAACCTTCGACAAGATTTTAAACTATACTATTTTCTTAGAAAGCATTAGCATGGCCAGTTCGGCAGCTACGATTTTCATCCTCCGGAAAAGAACGGCAAATCTTGATAAAAAAACCATCTATACTGTTCCTTTATATCCTATATTGCCTATTATTTTTATTGCTGCTTATACTTTCGTGGCTTTTAGCATTTATGCCGATGATCCGAATGCGGCACTTAATGGTTTATATATTTTTGTTGGCTTTCTGGCGATTTATTTTGTGAGCAGGAGGTTTAAGAAAAAATAATTGTTCGCGGATCGTCATTCCCAACTTGATTGGGAACCACGTAGTGCTCATGAATGCCTTTGAAGAGGAGAAAGCGTATGAATAATCCTAATGCAATAAGCTTTAAGATTCCCGCCTGCGCGGGAATGACGCCAGATCTTTGCAATTTGCTAAAGGCAGACCGATTAAAATAAACCTGATTGGAATGAACATGAAGCGCAGCGAAATAAAATGGAAAGCAGGACTGATCTAACCGATTAACACAGAAACCTGCTTTACAAAAAATATAAAACAACTTAAAATAATTAATGAACAAAACACTCTCCTTAAAACAAGAAATTGCTTACGCTGCTGGTATGATTGGATGGAGCACGATGACAAACATTATCATCGTAATGCTTCCCTATTTCTATCTTCCCCCAAGCAATGCTGGCCTGCCACCTTTGGTACCACAACTCGTTTTATTGGGTGCGTTTAATATCCTTTCTATTATTGCTGCTTCAGGAAGGTTGGTAGATGCCATTTACGATCCGTTTATTGCGTCTAAAAGCGATGCATGTACCAATAAAAACGGTCGCAGGATGCCCTTTATGAAATGGGCAATTGTTCCTGCTATGCTTTTTTGCGGACTGGTTTTCTACCCGATCCAAAAAACGGAGAGCCTGCATAATGCCTGGTGGTTAACCATCACACTTTGTTTATTTTTTGTATCGGTTACCACTTATATTATTCCTTATAATGCGCTACTGGCCGAAGTAACCAATACGCCAAAACAAAAAGTTAAATTATCGAGTTATCAACAGGTTGGTTTTGTAATCGGAATCATTTTATCGGCCTGTACCAACAACTTTGCCGATCTGGTTGAGGCTCATTTTCATGTAGCCAACCGCAGCGAAGCCATCCAGATTGCGATATGGGGTTTGTGTATCCTATCCGGACTGGTGATGTTATTGCCAATTTTTTTCATCAATGAAAAGGAATTTTCGGTTGCAAAGCCTACCCATGTGCCTTTATGGCCAGCAATTAAAAGTACATTTAAGAACAGTAATTTTAAATATTACCTAATATCAGATTTCGCTTTTTATACGGCCCTGAGTATTATTTCAAGCGGTTTATTGTTTTTCTGTACGGTTTTATTGGGCCTACCAGAATCGGAAGGTGGAAAATTTATGGCTGCCATGGTTTTTGCGTCCTTGCTATTTTACCCGTTGGTTAATTTTGGTTCGGCTAAAATCGGCAAAAAACCTTTTGTATTACTTGCCTTTGGCGTGTTGTGCTTAATCTTCGTCACCATTTTCTTTTTAGGCAAATTACCATTTGGTCCACATACACAGATTTACATCCTGGTACTATCCGCTTCGTTTCCATTAGCGGCACTTGGCATTTTACCAACCGCTATTTTGGCCGACATTGCCCAAAGAGATACCTTAAAAACCGGAGAAAACCACGAAGGCATGTTCTTCGCAGTAAAATACCTTTTTGTAAAACTTGGACAAACATTGGGTATCGCTATTTTCGCCATGCTTACCATTTACGGTAAGGACCCCGGCAACGATTTCGGATTACGATTGAACGGAATTGTAGGTTTCGCACTTTGTTTGATTGCGCTGTTGTTTTTTAGCAGGTTTAAGGAGGAGAAGTAGTTTGGCGTTGAGCGTTTTGAGTTAGGAGTCGACACAATCTAATAAATATGAACGAATCACTTGTACAAAAAGACTTAAGATTTAGATACAAATCATTTTTAATCACTGAAAACGGACTTGAGGTTAAACAGAAGAGTTTACTTAGTTCAAGTGAATATGTGATCGCTTACGAAAACGTAGGCACTAGAACTTATAAAAGCAATAAGGGTATTTATGGCCTCCTATTTTCATACTTAGTGTGGTTAGCCAATAATGAGGTAATCAACAATGTAGAATTTAATAATATGGTGAATAAGCTAAATTTAGAAATGCAACAGCAGAATCTAGACAAAATGAACTTTGATTTTAGCTTAAATTAAAACCAATTGTCATTAAAGCTTACAATAACTAGTTATCTAATTAAACAAAAAATACATGAACGGAGGTAATAAACGACCACCATCCCGCTCATGTATCTCATTTATAACCTAATAACCCGGGCTTTGTTTTAGGGTACCGTTACTTCTATCAATCTGATCTTGCGGTAAAGGGAAATAATCATCTCTGGTTTCGATGGTAATGCCTTTTAAGTAATTGAAGTACCCACCTTCAAAAGAAAAATAACTTTCCAGTGTTTGTTTTGCTACACCCCAGCGTACCAAATCGAAGAAGCGATGACCTTCCAATGCCAACTCTAACCTGCGTTCGAAACGCACCGCATTTCTTGCATAAGTATCATTTGGAAACGAGATGTACTGGCTAACTTTGTAAGCCGCCGCAGGAGTTCCATTTATATCCCGAGGGGTAATTTTAGCAGCACGGGCTCTAACTGCATTAACCAATATTAAAGCTCTGCCCAAATCGCCTTTTTCCACGGCGCATTCTGCCGCCATCAGGTAAACATCAGCTAAGCGGATCAGGTTTACGTTTAATCCGGTTACGTTGGAACTTCCTGGAGCTGTTCCGCTCGAAATCTGCGAAGCATCAATGGTATTCTTAACAGCCAGGAAAGGGCCGCCATTGCTGGCGTCGCGAATCCAGGTATCACCAGGCATTAAACCCCAATCGCGATATGGAACGCCACGTCTTCCAATTGTCGATTCAATTCGTGGATCTAAAGGTAAAGTCTTATCTACTGCATAATTTGTTTTATCCGTTCCGGTTAATCCATAATCAGATTTATATGGATTAGTACGATAGCTGCCGTCCAATAGCGGTAAGCCAAGGGCATTTACCTTAAAGGAGTTGGCCAGGTCTATCGTTGGCTGAAAGAAACCGCAACAGTTAATCGGCGCATTACCGTACGGGAAGTTAAGCATATCGCCTACATTACCATTATCGCCGCCTGTGCCATCTGTTCCAACTGAATGCTGAACAGACATAATCGTTTCTGGTCCGTCTTCTTTGGTAATGTCAAAATTATCGCCGTAAGGCATATCAACCAAACTTGGTTTGGCCAAAATTACGGCATTCAACAAATCGTAAGCTTCAGGATATTTCTTTTGATATAAAAGCACCTTTCCAAGATAAGCCTGAGCTGCATATTTATCTACTCTACCTTTTTGATTTTTTGGTTTGGTTGTACTTAAATTGGCTACGGCAAACTGAAGATCATCTACAATATTAGGATAAATGTCTTTATCATTAGGAACAAAAGCACCACTATTCGCCTCAGTAACATAAGGAACCATTTTAAATATGCGAACCAAAAAGAAATAATAATGTCCACGCAACAATCTGGCTTCGCCCTGAATTTCTTTTGCACGGGCATCATCAAATTTGGCCGATCCCGAGCCTGCCTGTAAGTTAGCAAGGACTTTTAAAGTACGGTTACAGCGTTGAATTCCTTCAAAACATCTGTTCCAAATATTCGATAAATTATCATTTGTACTGGTTGGCGAATGCTGTTCAATGGCATTCATAGGCGGCTGATCTCCTGTGCTACTCCCTTTATGGGCATTATCAGATGCAACCTCGCCAAATAACCATTGGCTTGGTGCTGCACCATAATTACCCCATGTTCCGTCTAAATTGCCATTAAGTAAACTATAGGAACCTATTAAAAGTCCTTCAACCCCCTCTTGGCTCATTAACTGTTCCTCGGTGAGTTCGCCCTGCGGTTGCAATGCTAAAAATTCCTTTTTGCAGGAAAAAGTACTGCAAATTAATAAGGAAAGAAGAATATATTTTATATGTTTCATTTTGATATTTTTAATTAAAAACCAACATTAATACCGATTAAAAACTGACGTGGTGATGGGTAAACCCCCTGATCTACTCCTGGAGCAGAGAAGCCATCTACAATTTGACTTATTTCCGGATCCAATCCTGTGTATTTAGTGATGGTAAATACATTGGTTGCACTAACATACACCCTAATCTTATTGATGCCAGAATTTGGTCCAAAAGCTTTGGCTGTTGGGATGGAGTAGCCGATTTGCAAATTTTTCAGCCTTAAAAAGCTTCCGTTTTGAATATAATAACTCGAAGAAGCAAACTCCAGATCAGAGGCCCCGGCATAAGCAGAAGGAATCAGGCTTGATGTATTGGTTGGGCTCCAGGCATCAAGCAACCTAACACTTTTGGCTCCATCAAAGGAAGGGAAATCTGTAAAATAGCGTGTAGCTTCAAATATATCATTTCCTTTTACACCATATAAGAAAGCTGAGATATCAAAATTCTTGTAAGATGCGTTCAAATTTATACCATAAGTGAAATCAGGATGTGGACTTCCAATAATTGTCCGATCTTTTGGATCAATAATACCATCACCATTAATATCCTGATAACGTAATCCACCAACCCTGGCACCCGAATAAGAAGGATTATTCTGAATATCAGCAGTACTCTGATAAATTCCTGCGGTTTTATATCCAAAAAATGAACCCAGTGGAGCACCTTCCTGTAAAACGCTGGTTTGTAAGCTCCTATAATTGCCATAAACCTGATTGAGAATACCTGGTGCCAACCTTACGATTTTATTGTTATTTTTGGAGAAATTTGCACCAATATCAAATTTAAAAGGGCTATCAGCGCTTCTTCCATAATGATAAGCGATATTAAATTCGACCCCTTTATTACTCATATCGCCGATATTTACAAAAGGTGAACTTCCCATTCCTACAATGCTTGCTGGTAGTGGTACCGGGTAAAGCATATCAGTCGTTTTCTTGTTATACCAATCTACTGATCCATCAACAGCCCCACCTAACAAAGTAAAATCAAGACCAATATTTAAAGAATTTACAGCTTCCCATTTTATATCAGGGTTTTGATAGGCATTTTGTCGCACACCAGTTGTAAGACCATTACCGCCACCAAGCGCATAAGCTGAATTAACAATAGAACTTTGAAATCTATTGATATATTGATATCCCGGTATCCGTTGGTTTCCGGTTTGTCCGTATCCAACACGAAGTTTCAAATCGCTAACCCAATTGAGACTTTTCATAAACTCCTCTTCAGATAATCTCCATGCAGCACTTGCTGCCGGAAAATTACCATACTTATTAGCAGAACCGAAGTTAGATGAACCATCCCTACGGATAGTAAAACTGGCGAGATAACGATCATTAAAGGAATAATCAAGCTTTGCAAACACGGAGAATAGTGACCCTATTGCTCCGGTACTGGCATTGCTGATATTTGAAGAACCTGTATTTAAATAATAATAATCCGGATTACCCAAAAGAAAGAAATCATTTCTTCCTGCAGTTAATTGTCTGGTTCTGGATCTGATTGCCTCTGTACCAATTAATGCATTTAAACTGTGTTTTTCAGCAAATTTTTTGTTATAATTTAAAGTATTGGTCCAGGTCCATTCTGTATTATACCCTTGGATTTCGCTTAAATTATTTGAATTATTGCCTTCAGAGAATTCCAAATTTGGATAACGCATAGATAAGCTATTGTAATTCTCGTAACGTATCCCAAAATTGGTTTTTAATACTAAACCCGGAATAATATCACCCTCACCGAAGATATTTCCAAAAAAGAAGTTGTTTTTATTAACATTATCTTTTGCCCTGAATAGAAATGCGAGTGGATTCTCTGCATTTCCCAACTGACTACCGCGGCTACCGGCAAAGTTTCCGGCAATGTCATAAACAGGGATAATTGTTGGGATCCGGTATGCCCATCCTAAAGCACTTCCCTGATCCTGATAACCACCGGGAGTATTCGGGTTAACGCCAAACCCAACACCTTCAGCGTAACTATATTGTGCATTTTCTCCGAAACGCACCCGTTTATTAAAAGCAGATACCGCAGTATTGGATCTAAAACTATAACGTTTAAAACCTGTGTATTTTATCGTTCCTTTTTGGTTCAAGTATCCGGCACTAATAGAATAGGTTGCATTGTCTGAACCACCCAGTGCACTAATATTATAATTCTGAACTGGTGCAGATTCGGTTATCTCATCAAACCAATTGGTACCTTGCTTATTTGCTTTTGTAATCTGATAAAACAGATTTGGATCACGGCTATAGTTGTACTTAGAAGGATCTGCATCTGCAGCAGTAACATTCTGACCAAGTTTTAAACCTGCCACCAAATATTCAGGTAATACCGGTACTGTGCCCGAACCATAGTTATCTCCAGCAGCAATAGGCTTTCCGGCATTAGTATACCCATTAAATACATATTGTGCATATTGTTGAGGATTCATCATTTGTGGGAAGCTATTTTTTCTTGGCGACTGTGTGCCATAGTAAGAAT
>NZ_JBFTRT010000419.1:0-4599 GCF_056399685.1 Pedobacter sp. 01N416 | reverse complement strand
GGTTCGGGTGGTGAAATCAGAGACCGTTTAGCAGGTGGACAAGGTTCGTTGCCTTTAGCAGGAACTGCCGTTTACATGACTGCACTTTCGCGTTTAGAAGATAACCGCCCTTGGGAAAAAGGCGTTGAAGAAAGACAATGGTTGTACCAAACCCCGATGGATATCCTGATCAAAGCATCTAACGGTGCTACAGATTTTGGAAATAAATTCGGTCAACCGCTTATTACTGGTTCGGTTTTAACTTTCGAACACGAAGAAGATTCCCGAAAACTGGGTTTCGATAAAGTAATTATGCTAGCGGGTGGTGTCGGTTACGGTAAAGCCAGTCAGGCACAAAAACTTAAACCAAAAGAAGGCGATAACATCGTTATCCTGGGTGGAGAAAATTATAGGATCGGGATGGGTGGTGCAGCCGTTTCATCTGCAGATACTGGTCAGCACGGAAGCGGCATTGAATTAAATGCCATCCAGAGATCGAACCCTGAAATGCAAAAACGTGCTGCAAATGCGGTACGTGGCATGGTAGAAAGCGATCACAATTCGATTATCTCTATCCACGATCACGGTGCAGGTGGTCACTTAAACTGTTTATCAGAGCTAGTTGAAGAAACCGGTGGTTTAATAGATCTTGATAAATTGCCAGTGGGCGACCCTACCCTTTCGGCTAAAGAAATTATCGGAAACGAATCGCAGGAGAGAATGGGCTTGGTAATCGGCAACGAGCATATCGAAACCTTACAAAAAATAGCCGACCGCGAACGCTCGCCAATGTATACCGTAGGTAAAGTAACCGGCGATCACCGTTTTACCTTTAAATCTGCAACAACAGGTTTAAAACCTATGGATTTTGAATTGGCCGCCATGTTTGGCAGTTCACCAAAAATCGTAATGGACGATCAAACCATCGACCGTAAATATGAAGCCGTAACCTATAACAACAACGAATTAAACACCTATTTAGAACAGGTGCTTCAATTAGAAGCGGTTGCATCTAAAGATTGGTTAACCAATAAAGTAGACCGTTGTGTGGGGGGGCGTGTAGCTAAACAACAATGTGCAGGCCCATTACAGTTGCCTTTAAACAACTGTGGTGTAATGGCTTTAGATTTTCAGGGGAAAGAAGGTATAGCCACTTCAGTTGGCCATGCACCACTTTCGGCCTTGATCGATCCTGCAGCGGGTAGCCGCAATGCGATTGCAGAATCACTTTCGAATATCGTTTGGGCACCCCTAAAAGATGGCTTAAAAAGTGTTTCACTTTCTGCCAACTGGATGTGGGCCTGTAAAAATGAAGGCGAAGATGCCCGTTTATATGCAGCGGTAAAAGCTTGTTCTGATTTTGCCATCGATTTAGGAATCAATATCCCAACCGGAAAAGATTCGTTATCGATGAAACAGAAATACAAAGATGGTGATGTAATTGCACCGGGAACGGTAATTATTTCTGCCGGAGCAAATTGCGACGATATTACCAAAGTGGTTGAGCCGGTACTTCAAAAAAACGGTGGATCAATTTATTACATCAACCTTTCTAACGATACCTACAAATTAGGTGGTTCATCTTTTGCACAGATTTTAAATAAAATCGGCACAGAAACACCTGATGTTAAAGGTGCTGATCAATTTAAAACAGCTTTTAATACCCTTCAGCAATTAATCAAAGCTGACAAAATCCAGGCAGGTCACGATATTGGTAGCGGTGGTTTAATCACAACCCTATTGGAAATGTGTTTTGCCGACCGCGATTTGGGCGCTTCGATCGATTTGTCTTCACTAGCGGAAGCAGATAGCATTAAAGTATTATTTGCAGAGAACATTGGTATTGTATTCCAGGCCGATGCTTCTGTTGAAGATACCTTTGCACAGGCCGGCGTTGCTTTCCATAAAATTGGTGAGGTAAATGCATCAGCTAAACTGGAAGTTAAAAATGCTGCTGATCGCTTCAGCTTTGATATCGACCATTTACGTGATGTTTGGTTCAAAACTTCATACTTATTAGATAGTAAACAAACCGGAAACGGATTGGCGAAAGAACGCTACGACAATTATAAAAACCATGTTTTAAATTACACTTTTCCATTACAATTTGATGGAAAGAAACCTGTAATCGATCCGACTAAACCACGACCAAAAGCAGCCATCATCCGCGAAAAAGGAAGTAATTCTGAGCGCGAACTGGCCAATGCCATGTATTTGGCAGGTTTTGATGTGAAAGACGTACACATGACCGATTTAATTACCGGAAGAGAAACTTTAGAAGATATCCAGTTTATAGGTGCAGTTGGTGGTTTCTCTAACTCTGATGTTTTAGGATCGGCCAAAGGTTGGGCAGGTGCATTTTTATACAACGAAAAAGCAAGAGTAGCCTTGGAGAAATTCTTTGCCCGTCCTGATACCTTATCAGTTGGGGTTTGCAATGGTTGCCAGTTATTTATAGAGTTGGGCTTAATTAACAAAGATCACGAAGAAAAACCTAAAATGCTCCACAACAAAAGTGGCAAGCACGAAAGTATTTTCACTTCGCTAACCTTACAAGAAAATAATTCGGTCATGTTATCTACACTGGCCGGAAGCACTTTAGGTGTTTGGGTATCACATGGTGAAGGAAGGTTCTCATTGCCATACACAGAAGATAAATATAAAATCGTGGCCAAATATGCTTACGAAACTTATCCAGCTAGCCCGAATGGCTCAGATTACAACACCGCAATGTTATGTGATGAAACTGGCCGCCACCTGGTAATGATGCCACACATTGAGCGTTCATTGTTCCAATGGCACTGGGCAAATTATCCACAAGGCCGTAAAGACGAAGTTTCGCCATGGATGGAAGCCTTCGTAAATGCACGCAAGTGGATTGAAAACAAGGGGTAAGCAACTGATGAAGCTGTAAAATGGATGATGGAATTAAAAACCATCATCCATTTTTTGTTTTTACAAGYATTCGTCATTTCGAGCAATTTGTTTCTTAAAATCGTCATGTTGAACTTGATTCAGCATCTATCATGCTAATTAAACCCTGAACAGGTAAGGTCAGGTACAACTGAATCATATAAATTGTCATTCTGAGGCACGAAGAATCTCTAACAGATAACTGGCTTGTTTTAATTTTTAATGGCTTTGAAATGGGAAACCGATAATAGCAAGCTTTCCATAGCTGAAGGATTCTTCACTGCGTTCAGAATGACAATTCTCCAACGATATTAAAAAAAACGGCCTGGGCACCGCCCAAACCGTTTCAATTTACCCAACCTTACATTTTTCTATAAGAGCATTAATAGAAAAATTATTTAGTCGTCATGCTGAACTTGATTCCGCATTTTTCCTTTGGGGTAGACCCTGAAACAAGTTCAGGGTGACGAATTTATCTCACCTAAATCCCCTGAATATCACTCCTAACCTCTTTACGCCAATCCTTTCCATATTTACGATCCATAAAAGAAGCTACTACTTTATTATAATCATTAATGGAAATATTTACAGGCATTACACAGCCAAATTCAGAATAAGCAATACCATATTTCTTTTCAAATAGTTCCTGTCCTTTAACATAAGTAGATACGATACCACCGCGGAGCAGAAACTTCACGCTACCCTTTTTTAAATCGGCATTAGCCAGCTTAATACTGTGCACTTTCGCACTGTCCACGACTATTTTAGACTTAGCATTCAATTGTACAGCTGCAAAACAGAGAAACATAAATATTGGAATGAGCTTTTTCATCTTAACTACTTTAGTTAATTTAATTAGAAATCTGAAAGTTGATGGCCATATTGTACCTTACACGCACCGGAACCCCTTTATTTTTCCCTGGCTTCCATAACGGTGATTTTTTAATTACTTTAATCGCTTCCTCATCACAACCAAAACCAATCCCTTTAATTACGGATACATCGGTAATCGAACCATCTTTCTCTACCACAAAACTTACATATACCTTACCTGCAGCACCTTCTTCCTGTGCCCTTGAAGGATACCTTAAATTACGTTCCATATATTTAGACCATGCTTTGGCACCACCGGTAAATTCAGGGTACTCATCAGCGCCTAAATAAACCTCTTTATCTTCTGGTGTTCCTGTACCTTCTTTAGCAGTTCCTGAACCATCACCATTACCTTTACCTTTATTGTCGGTTACTACCGCACCAGGAGCCACAACACCATCCTGTGTCTTAGTGCTGATCACTGCTAATTTTATATCATCAACTGTTGGAGGAGGGGGAAGCTCTGTTTTATTAACCACCACCACTTGTGATGGAATCGCTATTGTTTTAACCTTTACCGGATCAGCTTTAGCAGGCTCAACCTTTTTCTCTGGTTCAGGAGTCTTTGGTTTCATCTGATGAATTACATCAGTTAAATCGACAACCTTTGGCGGAGCTTCTACTATAATCTCCTTTGGAAACAGTTTAGCATAAATTAAAGGAGAGAAACACAAGAGGATAAACAGGCTTCCAGATACGAAAAGTGCTCTTGTCATAATCGATGAAGATTTAGACCTTAATTCATAAGCACCATAGTTTTTGTTGCGGTCTGCAAATACAAGATCGAGCCACTCGGTTTTGTATACGTTAATTAAAGAGTTGAACATAGCTAGC
>NZ_JBFTRT010000418.1:0-4610 GCF_056399685.1 Pedobacter sp. 01N416 | reverse complement strand
GATTAATTCAGTTAATAACACGCACAAGCTCGATTTGGTTCAATAAAAATAGTTTTTTTTATTTGTAATAACAATTTGTAAACCAGCTGTTTGAAAAAAAAATAACATTTCAATCATAATTAAAATAACGTCAAAATCGTTCATTCTCTTCTATTAATTCGTTTTAGTAATCATAAAAGGTGTAAGAAATATTAATAATTATACAAAAAAATAATTTTATGTATCTTTAATTATACGTAAAATGACTATAATTGTCTGTTATTTATAAAAAATATTCTGTAATGGGCGATATGAGGAAGGGAGACGTTACTCAAATTGACTTTGAATATGGACACGGAATCATTATTGACGAAAATGGCCAGGATATTCACTTTCAATTAGATAATATATCTGATCAAATTAATATAAATTCGAAAATAATTTTTGAAATAGAATTACACAAACGTGGTTTGGTAGCGGTTAATGTTAAATTAGAAATGGAAGAAATAAGAGGTTAGTTTCACTTGCCCAAAGTAAATTAATGTTAAACATTATTATAGGTCATTTGCAGCGGGTAAGCTGAAATAAAATGTAGAACCTTTACCCAATTTGCTTTCTGCCCAAATTTTTCCCTGATGTCTTTCAATTACTTCGGCACAGATATACAGGCCAACACCAAATCCTGCAATTGTTTTAGTGTCGGGGCTCTCTACGCGGTAAAAGCGGTCAAAAAGTTTGGGTATATCATTTTCCCCAATGCCTATACCTTCATCTTCCACACTAACAACTACATAATCCTTTTGTGTTTCGCACTTTATCGCAATTAAAGAGTTCTTTTTTGAGTATTTCGCTGCATTTCCAATCAGGTTAGTGATCACATTGCCGATTTTCTCCATATCGGCATTTACAATCATTTCTTCCGTACCAATCACCTGGATGAAATGGCTGGGTAAAACAATTCTATTTTCTTCAGCTATGGTTTTAATCAAATGAACTAGGTCAAAATTTGTTTTGTTCAATAAAATTTTGCCAGCTTCAAGTAAGGATACATTTAAAAAGCCATCAATCATTAACGACATTCTTTTTAACTGAACATTTACCTTGTCAAGTATCTGAATGGTGAATTCGTTATCCGTTTCTTTAAATTTATGCTGTAAAAGTTGTACATAAGCACTTAACGATGTTAATGGAGTTTTAAGCTCGTGACTTACCATACCGATAAAGTCGTTTTTTCTAATTTCGTCCTGTTTATGTTCTGTAATATCCAAAACAGCTCCGGCAATATAAACGGCTTTTCCTTGTTCGTTATAATAGGCTTTTCCTGCTGTTCTTAACCATTTGCTTTTAGCGCTTATGCCATTCAGATTAATCTGATATTCGATGTTAAAAGCATTTCGATGGTGTAATGCACGTCTGATGCCACTGGTAAGGTGCCCGATGTCTTCCATAGATATCAATGATTTGGCTTCTTCTATACCCAACCTGTTATTTTCCAGTTCGTAAATTTGTTGTGCCCTTTCCGATAAAAGTATCTGTTTGCTTTCCAGATCGATATTCCATGAACCCATTTCTGATGCATCCATGGCTATTTTTAAAATGTCTTTAGCTTTAAGTAGTTCTTTTTTAAAATTTACCTGCTCCGTAATATCTTTGATAATCACTAAAATTCTGCTTACTTCATTTTTATCATTTTTTAACGGCTCATAAAAAGCTATAAAATAACCGTCTGAAATAGGTGTCGAAATTTTTAATTCATTGATTGTTAAGGGTTGGCCGTTTTTAAAAATATCTTTTACATGGGCTACAAGTGCTTGTTGTTTTTCGAGCTCTGGTCGTGCCTTTTCTTGTGGAATCCCGATTACTTCTTTCCTTGTCTTGCCCCAAAGTTTTAATATATTATCGTTTGCATATTCTGTAATAAGCTCCGGACCTTTTAATACGCACATGCCCAGAGGGGCCTGCTCAAAAAATCCTCTGAAACGTGCTTCACTTTCTGAAAGTTCAAATAAAATATGCTCAAGGTCATTTTCATCTAACGGAATTTCCCTTAATGAACAGATGATATATTCAACCGGGCGATCGTTTTGTAATACCGGCGAGAATTCCAATTCCCATTTTACATTTGGCGAGTTAGAATAGATGGGATGAATAACCAGTGTAGCTTTTGCTTTAAGCTCACTTACTTTCTGAACTGTTTTAATCAGAAGTACCTTTTCAGTAGCAGACAGGAGGTTTGGGATAATGTTAATATCATAGAATTTTAATTTTCCACCAATCCGCCCAATTAAAGCTTGGTAAGCATCGTTATGTTCTACCACCACCAATATCGGTTTTACCTTAAAAATAATTATGGGGTTCTTAGAGTGTTTTAACAGTGCTTTTAAGAATGGAGAGGCTAAATCTATCATAAATTTAAGTTGACACTTTTTCAAATATAATCGTTAAGCAGCTAATCACCAACCGATTTGTAAGGATGATATAATATTTATCATACAGAACGGTATAAATAGTAAGTGTGATGTTTTTCTGTTTGATTGTAAGTTGTTGTGGTTCAGTATTTAGTCGCTGGTCTGTTATCGTTAAACATTCATACATATAAGGGAGTATAAAAAATGGTATATAATATTTCGTTTGCTCTTCAGTTACGAAAGAGCATTCATTCGAGATTATATTTGTAAAATCGCCAGAATGTTTTTATGCAATCGAATTGATTTTATGTTATATCAATATGAAAAAATTGTAAAGTCAAAAGTGTAAAAATCAGTAGCCTAATTATAAAGTAGGACCTTACTTGGTGTTTGTGACTGATTTGTAAGACAATCTTAAGCGAGAATTTGTTGAAAATGATGTCTTTTTAAGTAGAAAAAAAGCTTTTATGTATTTTTTCTTTAAAATTATTTATCTGGTAATCAGTTATTTATGTTTTGTTTTTAAATTAAATGTTTGATTTAAGCGATTTAACATTTCTTGCTTAAATTTTTTTAAAAATTTATATATATTTGTTCTTACCCTTTCGAGGGTATGTTTTTCATAGGTAGATGTAGGGTCAGAACAATGTTCTGGCCCTTTTTTGTTTTAATGGATTTAGAAAAACTATTTTTGTGTTATGATGAAAAAGAAAGTGATTGTTGCGGTTACAGGGGCCAGCGGTTCTATTTATGCAAAAGTTTTATTTGATCGGTTATTAACATTAAAAGATCAGATTGAGGTTGTTGGTGTAGTGATGAGCGACAATGCAAAAGCGGTTTGGCAATTCGAACTGGGAAACCAGGATTATAACCATTTTAAAGACTTTACCTTTTATAACAAAAACGATTTTAATGCTCCTTTTGCCTCAGGGTCGGCAAAATACGATACCATGATTATTATTCCTTGTTCTATGGGAACTTTGGGTAGGGTAGCACATGGAATATCGAACGATTTGATTTCAAGGGCAGCAGACGTTGTGTTAAAAGAACGCAGGAAATTAATAGCTGTAGTAAGAGATACCCCGTTCAGTTTAATCCATATCAACAATATGAAAACCGTAACCGAAGCGGGTGGAATCATCTGTCCGGCCAATCCGTCTTTTTACAGTTTGCCTCAAACAATAGAAGAAGTTGCCGGTACGGTAATTAGCCGGGTGTTAGACCTGGCAGGTTTCGAGCAGGAAAGTTATCGGTGGCAGGAGCAGTAATTGGTATTTTGCCAAAGTTTAAATATTTTTGACCGATTTAAATCAAACTCATGAAACTATTTTTACGCTCTATCTTATGCTGCGCAATGTTATGCCCTTTTTTTTCTCAGGTTAAGGCCCAGCAGGATTTTCTGATTAATTCAAAAAACGACACTTTAAAAGGTGAAATAAAAAAACAATTTATTGGTTTTTATAGATTCAAGCCAGAAGGAGGCACCAGTTTTAATAAGATCCCAATGCGCGAGACAAAAGAATTTTATAAGGTAGAAAAAGAGATAAATTATCTTGTTAAAGTACGTCCCGACAAAAGAAGCCCTGACTTTTTACAAAGATTGGTTAAAGGCAAAATTGATTTGTTCGAATATTACAGACAGAGTGGTAATAATCAGGTTGATATTGTTTGGTATGCAAGTAAAGAAAATGGAGAACTGTTTGAGGTAAAAAGCAACCATATCTTCGGTTCTCGCAATGATCGCAAAGATAGGTTATACAACTTAATAAGTGATAAACCAGAACTTTTAGAGAAATTCAAAAAAGATGATAGTTATAGCTTTGAAGCCGTAAAAGAATGCATTAAACTATACAATTCAAATTAAATAGCCGATACCCCCATGCTAAAATTAAGCTTTATTATAGTCGTTTTATTAGTTTCAGGCATATGTTTGTCTGGCTGTAAAAAAAGAGCCTGCCCTGAAGGAATGCACGAGTTGCGTTTAAAGGATGGTACTACTATATGCGTTCCAAACAATTTATAGTCTGTAATTTGTCAGTTCTCAAAACTCAAAACCAACAACTCCGAACAAATTTCCTATCTTTGCAGCCTCAATGAAAAAGGTCGCATTTTATACATTAGGTTGTAAACTAAATTTCTCTGAAACATCAACTATTGGTCGGTTATTTACCGATGCGGGTTATGCTGTAGTAGAGTTTCAGGATCAGGCCGATGTTTATGTGA
>NZ_JBFTRT010000417.1:0-12308 GCF_056399685.1 Pedobacter sp. 01N416 | reverse complement strand
TTCTTATCACAAAGTGATGAAGCGCATGCAATTTTTGATGAGATTAAACATTTCCATTTTAGCATTATAGATGAGCTGTTTCAAGGCAAAGCCAATCCTGTTTATGATGATGTGGCTAACACATTTGTTGAAATTGACTGGCTGATTGAAGATGAACCGGATAACAACGCTGATTACATTTACGATCAGATTGTATCTATCGGCGAAGTGGTTTCTACAAAAATTGTGGCAGCCTGGTTAAATGAAACAGGTAATAAAGCCCTTTGGGCTGATGCACGGAATTATATTCAGACTGACAATACCTACCGCGAAGGAAAAGTAGATTGGGCAAAAACCAATCAGATTATAAAAAAAGACTTATTACCACTCTTAACCGACAACATTATTGTCACACAAGGATTTATTGGCGGCACCAGCGAAAACTACACCACAACTTTAGGCAGGGAAGGTTCTGATTATTCGGCAGCCATATTTGCTTCCTGCTTAGATGCTGCAGCACTAACCATCTGGAAGGATGTTCCCGGCGTATTAAATGCAGATCCGAAATGGTTTGATGAAACAGAGAAAATTGCACAGCTTTCTTATCACGATGCAATAGAGCTTACTTATTATGGCGCAACCGTAATCCATCCAAAAACAATAAAACCACTTCAAAACAAAGGGATTCCGCTTTTTGTAAGGTCATTTATCCAACCAGAAGGCTCAGGAACAGCAATTACCAAAGAAAATAACCCATTGCCTATCCCCTCTTTTATTTTTAAGGTTAACCAGGCGTTGATTTCAATTTTCCCAAAAGATTATTCTTTTATTATCGAAGAAAACCTGAGCAATATTTTTGAGCTTTTCCATACACACCGGATCAAAATCAATACCATGCTCAATTCTGCTATCAGCTTTTCGGTAAGCATTGATGATCATCCTACTCAAATTGAAAAACTGATCAAAGACCTCTCTCAAGAATTTACAGTAAAATACAATAAGGGCCTGGAACTGGTAACCATCCGCTATTATAACCAACAAACTATTGATCGTGTAACGGTTGATAAGGATATTTTATTGGAAGTTAAAAGCCGTCATACTTGCCAGATGGTGATGAAGAATAGGGTCTAAAACTTATAATATCATTAACTTAAAAAAATATTGTCATCCTGAGCTTGTCGAAGGACAAGTATCTTATTTATTTGAGATTACCTGCAGGTCTTCGACAGGCTCAGACTGACAATACCGCCTACCCTCATAACAAGGACCTGAATTTAAACAATGAACAATAAACTTTTAGCCAAAGCCGTAAAAGACTATATCAGCACAAATTTAAATGCAGATGTGAATCAGATTGCTTTAGCAAAAAGTCCGTTCGAGGGTATTACTGCAGCCGAACTGGCCACACAAATTACCGCAAAAAAAAAATCAGAAAAAAAATTACCCACCTGGTTTAACACTCAAGGTATTTATTACCCTCCTGTATTATCCATTGAACAAACTTCTTCTGAAATTACCGCTAAATACAAATCTAAACTAGCTAAAGGCAATACTTTAATTGATATTACCGGAGGTTTCGGGATAGACAGCTATTACTTTTCTAAAAAGGTAAAAGCGGTTACACATTGCGAAATTAACCCTGAACTATCCGCAATAGCTAAACATAATGCGCAGGCTTTACATATAGCAAATATCGAATTTAAAGCAGAAGACGGAATTGCTTACCTCCAGACCAGTGATGCATCATTTGATACGATTTATGTAGATCCTGCCCGAAGGGCCGAAAAGGGMAAAGTTTTTATGCTAAAAGACTGTACACCCGACATTGCAAGTAATCTGGATGCCTTATTAGAAAAATCATCGAGAATAATCGTCAAAACTGCTCCTTTACTTGATATTTCAGCAGGATTATCAGAATTGAAACAAGTTAGCGAGATTCATATTGTGAGTGTAAAAAATGAATGCAAAGAACTCTTATGGATCATTGATAAAGATTACAATGGTGATACGAAAATTATAGCTGTAACCCTAAATAACGGGATTGAAAAAGATTTTTCCTTTTACAGATCAGCTTCAAATGGTTCAATTCAGTTTATTGACGATTTAAACACTGGTGATTACTTATACGAACCAGATGCTGCTTTACTAAAATCGGGCGCTTTTAATTTAATTGGCACAACTTACAATCTTTTAAAACTACATCCTCAAACACAGCTGTTTAGTTCGGCTATGGTAAATAAAGATTTCCCAGGCAGGATATTTAAAATTGAAGCTGTACTTACTACCGCGGCACTTAAGAAACAAGAAAATTTAAAAGGAAATGTGATTGTGCGGAACTATCCGGCAAAGCCCGAAGATTTGGTTAAGAAATATAAAATAAAAGCAGATCAAAATCAGTTTTTAATTTTCACCAAGGTGGGCAATGGAGAAAACATCGTTGTTAAAACGTTGATTATACAGTACTATTAATCTAGTTCGATTAACAATATGTCCGTAAGAAAGATTCTTTAGATACTTTAGCATTAGTAACGTCACCCTGAATTCATTTCAGAGTATTAATAGCGGGAAAGTTGCTGAAATAAATTCAGCATGACGATCCCCATAGTACAACCATCTGGGGTAAAATAAACCCGACCGACAGCGTTATCCCGATTTAACATTTATTTTTATTTGTACAGCATTTCAATCGGGATTAAGCAAAGGGCGGGGCTATCGGAACCGATTACCACAACAGTTGCTTTCCAAAAAACAAATTACTTCATGATTAGCAAAGAAAAACAGCTAAGATACGCTTAACTCAGATTCTTCACTGCGGCCAGAATGACAAAGCTATATAACACAAAAAGCCTCTCAATAGAAAGGCTTTTTGTAGTGATGAAGAAATAATCTTTATATTATTGCTTAAACTTTCTTAACATTTACTGCCTGTAAACCTTTTCTGCCTTCAGCTACTTCAAATTCTACTGTATCGTTTTCTTTCAAGCTTTCGATTCCACCTAAAACATCTTTAAAATGTACAAATAAGTCTTTATTGTCTTCTTGTACAATAAATCCAAAGCCTTTTTGAGTGTTAAACCATTTAACTTTTCCGGTTGCCATAAAAAAATAAAAAATTGTATAAAATAAATAAACCTTTTACGCCTTGATCAGAATTTCATTTAACCAATTGAGTATTAATATGAATAAAACAACCAGTTTAAGCGTTAATATTGAAACAAAACTACCAAATATAATAAATTATGAATGTAATGCAAGCTATTTCTGGCCATTCAACAAGAATGTTGCGTTATTAAATAAAATTTTCGAATTATTTATTTGGTTGAGGTGTAGTACGTAAATATGGTTTAATTACTTGGTGTCCTTTAGGAAATTTAGCTGGAATATCTTCCGTTTTAATGCTGTTTACCACAATTACATCTTCTCCATCTTTCCAATCGGCAGGCGTAGCCACACTATAATTGGCTGTAAGCTGTAAAGAATCAATCACACGTAACACTTCATTAAAATTTCTTCCTGTTGATGCTGGATAAGTAATGATTAATTTCACCTTTTTATCAGGACTGATTACGAACAACGAACGAACTGTTAAAGTTTCTGAAGCATTTGGGTGGATCATATCATAGAGATTTGCCACTGTTTTGTCCGGATCTGCAATAATCGGAAATTCGACAGAAGTATTTTGAGTTTCGTTAATATCATTAATCCATCCTTTATGCGACTCGGCAGAATCAACGCTTAAGGCCAAAACCTTAACGTTTCTTTTTTCAAATTCACCTTTTAAAGCTGCAGTTCTACCCAGTTCTGTGGTACAAACAGGGGTATAATCGGCAGGGTGAGAAAACAATACTCCCCAGCTATCGCCTAAATAATCGTAAAAATCTATTTCGCCAATGGATGTGTTGGCCTTGAAATTCGGTGCGGTATCGCCTAATCTTATACTCATGATATTATTAATTTAATTTTGACTAAAACAAATCTAAACAATACTATACTAAATACATAGATTTAATATTATTTTAAGACCTCCAAATTACAATTCCAATAAAAAACCCTGAAGAATCAATCTTCAGGGTTTAAGAATATTAATTTGTTTGGGGTATTGCGTTAGTATGCTTTTATCATAAATACATAATCCTGTATTTTTTCGATCTGTTTGGTGCGTTTTAAACCAGACAGCAAGCTCTTCTTGTTGGCAGAAAGTTTATTTACGCCTAGTGAATCCTGAGGAATGGCCCTCATTGCCTCTAAAATATATTTTGATTTAATGGCAAAAGCTGCACCTTCAGTCTGATCTGGCTTACCACTAATAATACCTACCAAATTTCCGTTATTATCTAAAACAGGACCACCGCTATTGCCCGGATTAACTGAAATGGCTACTTGATACTGAGTGGTATCACCAATAAAACCATTTTTAGAGCTCACGTAACCTTCTCCAAGTACAGCATCATCTTTTGGATAACCTAAGGTATATACAATTTCACCAATGTTACTTGTGTGTAAACTGACTTTACCTTGAACGATTCTCCTCTACTGTTTTGCACATATAAAGAATCAGCGCCATTAATAATATGCAGGTTGGTTAAAATGTAACCATTTGTAGAAATGGCAAAACCAGTACCACCAAAACTATTCTGAGCATTTGGCTTACCAGAAGTTGTATTATTATGCTTAATATTTCTGATTAAGCTATTTTGTGTTTTAATAGCATTATTTACCTGGTTGCTTAACTGCCTGTAACGCTCTGCCTGTTGAGTATTATGCTGAATAGAGTAAATAGAAACCAGAGAGAGTACAACGAAAGATGCTGCAACTGCAATTGCAGATTTATGTTTGCGCCACAATTGAACCACACGTGATGGATGAGGCCTAAGTGTAGAAGCCAAACCCTCCACATCAATTTCTGAATGAATGTGATTTAACTGTTCTTTTAAGCGCAACTGCTCAGCAAATGTTCCCATAGATTCTAAAAAGAACTTATGCGAAACTACTTTATGATCTACTGTGGCATCATTACGACGTAACTGTTCAAAAGCTTCAGTTTCCTGTGCATTAAGTTTACCTAAAAGGTAATCTTCAATAATTGCATCTAACTCCAAATCGTTTCTCATTTCAAATTATGGTTGAAAAAATATTTTCTTTAACCTTTGCAGGCATTTATATTTCTGCGTTTTTGCATTATCGGTATTGGTATAACCAAACTTTTCGCAGATATCCTGCATGGATAAATTGTGGATATAAAAATCCTGAATAATGGTTTTACAAGGTTCGCCCAGGTGATCGAGTGCCGATTGCATTTTCACAAAAGCAGCATCCTTTTCTTCATGGTGCTCTACATCTTCCTCAACAACAAATACATCTTCATAATCAGTAATATTACCGGCTTTTTTACTGTTTAGGCTAAGTTTTTTTAGCCAAATACGCCGACATACCGAATAAATGTAGGTTTTGAGTTTGCTGCTCAGCTCAAAATTGCCTTCCTTAATTTTGTTATATAAAATTATTATGCCTTCCTGATAAACATCTTTTGCATCATCTTCATCACCGTTATTATTCAGGATAAATTGCAAAACCATCGCATAATAAGCCTTGTATAACTTGTTAAGTGTATCTTCTGAGTTATTTAGAATACCTAAAATAACCTCTCTATCTGTTGGAACTGAACTCTTTAAACTGTTATTCACTAGTTAATACATTTTTCTATAAATAGTAACCCAATATTAGACAAAAAAATATTTATAGCTACTATAATTGCTTAATACAAACTTAAAGCAAACGGTAACCCAAACCTCAAAAAAAAATATTTTAACTTTTTTGTAAATTATCGGGTTACCTTTTTACCTTTGCGGCATTAATAAGAAATTAATTACTTAAAAAAATTCAAAAATGAAAAATGCATTCAAATTAGGCTTTTTAGCTTTAGCTTTATCTTTATCAGTTGTTGCTTGTAACTCAGAAAAAAAAGCTGAAGGTACTGATACTACTTTAACTGATTCTTCTACTATCGTTACTGATACTACTGCAAAAGATACTACAGTAAAAGATTCTACAGTAAAAGATACAACTGTAAAAACTACTACAACTAAAGAAGAAGTTAAACACTAGTCTAACTTTACTCATAAAAAAAGGCTCCTGATGTAAAATCGGGAGCCTTTTTTACTTTTTTTACTTTTTTTTTATTTTTTTGGGTTACCTTTTTAAATAAGTGGTATTAACAGATAAATTAATTAATTACTTAAAAATACTCAAAAATGAAAAATGCATTCAAATTAGGCTTTTTAGCTTTAGCTTTATCTTTATCAGTTGTTGCTTGTAACTCAGAAAAAAAAGCAGAAGGTACTGATACAACAGCTACAGATTCTTCAACTATCGTTACTGATACTACTGCAAAAGATACTACAGTAAAAGATTCTACAGTAAAAGATACTACTGTAAAAACTACTACAGAAAAAACTGAAGTTAAACACTAGTCTAACTTACTTATAAGAAAAGCCTTTGGAAAATGAATTTCCAAAGGCTTTTTTATTTTATCAGAAAAAACGGGTTACCTTTTATCATTTTAGGCATTAACAGTATAGTAACCCTAAAACAGATATCAAAATGAAAAATGCATTCAAATTAGGCTTTTTAGCCCTAGCTCTATCGTTAACAGTTGCTGCTTGCGGCGAATCAGGTAAAAAAGCTGATGGTGCTGACACAACAGTTACAGATTCATCAACTATTATTACTGATACAACTGCTGTTGATACTACAGTTAAAGATTCTACTGTAAAAGACACTACAATTAAAGCTACTACCACAAAAGAAGAAGTAAAACACTAATTATTTTTACTAAATAACATAAAAAAGGTCGCGTTTTTACATCGCGACCTTTTTTATTTAAGAAAACAGGGTTACTTTCTTATCTTTTTTGTATAAATTAGTAATTAATTAATTTTCAAAACCAAACAAATTAAAAAAAATGAAAAATGCATTCAAAATGGGCTTTTTAGCTCTAGCTTTATCCCTATCCGTTGTTGCTTGTAAATCAGAAAAAAAAGATGGCGCAACTGATTCATCTAAAGTTGATTCTACAGTTGTAGATACTACTGTAAAAGATACTACAGTGAAAGACACAACCGTTAAAGACACTACAGTAAAAGACACAACTAAAAAATAGTTTTAGCTATTACTGCAAAAAGGCCTTGGAAATTCTAAGGCCTTTTTTATTTTATATTAATTTCTAGGGATCAAGACCTTAAAATCCATCAATTGTAGTAAATTTGCGGCAAAAATATAATCCGCATAATGAATTTAACATCACTACAAGCTATTTCACCAGTTGATGGCCGTTACAGAAAAACAACCGAAAGTTTAGCTGCTTACTTTTCTGAAGAAGCCTTAATCAAATACCGTGTTTTTGTAGAAATCGAATATTTTATCGCACTTTGCGAAATCAACTTGCCTGGCTTAGAAAATTTTGATAAAAATCTTTATGCCCAATTGCGCAAAATCCACGAAAACTTCTCAGAAGTTGATGCCTTAGAAATTAAGGAAACTGAAAAAGTAACCAACCACGATGTTAAAGCTGTCGAATATTTTATCAAAAGTAAATTCGATGCGCTATCACTTCAGCACTATAAAGAGTTTATCCACTTCGGGTTAACTTCTCAGGACATTAATAATACTGCCATTCCTTATTCTATTAAATTAGCATTGACGCATAAACAACATTATTATAGATTTGGACAGAGATATCTGGACATATATTTCTAAAAACTATTTTAAACAGAAAATCAAGGCTGGAGAAATCGGTTCGTCGGCTATGCCACATAAGGTTAACCCTATCGATTTCGAAAATGCTGAAGGAAATGCAGGAATTGCCAATGCTTTGTTCGAGTTTTTCGCTGCTAAATTGCCAATCTCACGCTTACAGAGAGACTTAACCGACTCTACTGTTTTAAGAAACGTAGGCGTTCCTTTTGGACATACCTTAATTGCTATTAATTCTACGCTACGCGGATTAAACAAGATTTTATTAAATGAAGCTGCTTTACATGCCGATTTGGACGAAAACTGGGCAGTTGTTGCCGAGGCTATTCAAACGGTTTTAAGAAGAGAGAACTACCCTAACCCTTACGAAGCCCTAAAAGAATTAACCAGAACAAATTCAAAAATCAATGCAGCAAGTATTGCTGAGTTTATTGAAGGTTTAGCAGTTTCTGAAGCTGTTAAGGTGCAATTGAGAACGATTACACCTTTTAACTATACTGGCGTTTTCTAGTTAAATTAAATTGACGTTAAGCAGACAGCTTACAAAGGTTTTATTAGTGAGTAATTGTTAATTTTGTTTATTCAAATTGATTAAGACATGACGATTAACGTATATACAGAACAGACTCCAAATCCAGCTACCATGAAATTCATGGTAAACAAGCTGTTAATAAATGGCAGTGAGGATTTTGCAACTAAAGAAAGTGCAGAACATTCGCCTTTTGCTAAAGAGTTATTTAAGTTCAACTTTGTTTCTGGCGTTTTTTTCGCCAGCAATTTTGTTACCATTACCAAAACAGATGATGCAGAATGGGCTGATATTGAAGCTATTTTAAAAGAATTTGTTAAGGGAGCTGTAGAATCTGAATTAAAAATTAAAGAAGCAACTACCGAAGAAGCCCCTGCTTTTGAGGGTACAGAAACCGAAATTAAAATTCAGCAGATTCTGCACGATTATGTACGCCCGGCTGTTGAACAGGATGGTGGTGCAATTACATACAAATCTTTCGATGAAGGTGTGGTTACGGTAGAATTACGCGGTTCTTGCAGCGGTTGTCCATCTTCTACAATTACGCTTAAATCTGGTATCCAAAACTTATTGCAGAGAATGGTACCAGAAGTTACAGAAGTAGTTTCTGAAGCGCTTTAAAATTGTGCATTTTTCATAGTACATATAGTGAAAAGGTCCCGATGAGAATCGGGACCTTTTTTTATTGCAAATCTGCCGTCCTGTAGATGTTCGTCATGCTAAATTTCTTTCAGCATCTTCAAGTTCAGACCCTGAAAGAAATTACCTTCGGTGAGCTCGCTTAAAGATCGGTTTACTGCGTAGCTTTCCACTGCGCTACAGGTCAGGGTGACGCCATTAATTAAAGTACTGCTTAATCGCAGTTAACATCTCAGCGGTAAGTTTACCATTGGTAGCCAAAATCTCTCTTTTTTCAAAGTAATCATTTCCACCAGCAAAATCGTAAACCTCTCCTCCTGCCTGCTGCACAATAAAGCATCCGGCTGCAAAATCCCATTGTTGCAGATTGTATTCAAAAAAAGCATCGAAACGTCCACAGGCTGTATATACCAGATCTATTGCTGCTGCACCAATTCTACGTACACCATGGCTTTTCTGCATCATTTCGGTCAATAATTTTAAATATTGAGGCTGTTTATCAAACTGATAATACGGAAAACCTGTTGCCAATAAACTCGATTTTAGATCAGGATTAGTAGAAACTTTAATTTCTTTCTTATTCATAAGGGCAGGCCCACCTTTATATGAATAAAACATTTCTCCCCTATTTAACTCGTAAACTACGCCGATAACGGGTAATCCATCTTCATAAAGTGCTACACTTATACCATAAGCTGGAATGCCATGGATAAAATTGGTTGTACCATCCAAGGGATCAATTATCCAGGTGTAGGTTTTACCAGTACGGTTAATGGTTTTCTCTTCGGTTATAAAACCTGCATCAGGAATCAATTTTTCGAGATTTTGAACCAGTTTCTGTTCTGCTGTTTTATCAACATAAGAAACCATATCATTTAATCCTTTGTATTCTATTTTTTGAACATCGAACTGCAGCGCTTCTTTACGGATAAAGTTTCCAGTAAGCCTTACAATCGATATTACTTTTGTGCACAGTAATTCGTAATTCATAACTATTTAACAATAAAACGAGGCGTTTATTGGATGAGAAATAAACTTATAGGTATTTAAGCCAGTTGATTCTTGTTCCTTAAAGCATAAGCACTTAGTGCTATACCGCCAACAACAAGAAAAGTAGAAATCATTTCTGCCTGGGTGAAAGGGGGTAAACCAAAAACATGATATTTTGAATTTACACGGATTAATTCGATGCAGAAACGTTCCATACCGTTTAAGATCATGTAAATACCAAACATTAAACCAGGTGCTTTTATTTTATCCCTAATCTTCCATAAAAAGGCAAAAAGGATTAAACATATAATTACTTCGTAAATTGGTGTCGGGTATACACCTTGTGCCAATTCGTTACAGAACTTACCGGTACAACCAGGAATCGGAATGCCTTCGCCTACCACATTATTCGGATATTTGTAAGACCACAACCAGTCTGGAAGCCAGGAAAATGGTTTTGGATTTGAATTTACAATCCCCCAGTCGCCATCGCCGGCTAAGTGGCAACCAATACGGCCTACAGCATAAGCCAGCATCATTCCCGGCCCACCTACATCAAGCATATGGAGCGGTTTAATACCATTTCTTTTAGCAATAATTAATACAGCCGCACCGCCGCAAATTAAACCACCATAAAAAGTTAAACCACTAAAAGATAATAACCGTTCGATGGGATGTTGAACAAAATCATCCCAATACTCTAGGTTATCGAAAAACTTTGCCCCTAAAAAACCCCATATAGCCGCCCAAACAATCAGGTTACTCATGGTTTGGTACGGGTGGATGGTTACCTGTGTTTCTTTTGGTTTATCCAGCTTGTGTTTATTCTTTTCGGTATAATCCCAATAAGCAAACAGCCCTGCAAAAAACAACCCACCAATTATATTTCCTTTGGTCGACATTAAAATCGACTGTGCATCATTTACAAAAAGTTTGTAGTTTAACAACGCATAAACCAGTTTATAACCAATAACGAAGCCGAAAAGGCCATTCATGATCAACTCTGATGTAGTAGCAGGTTTGCCAACCACAATTGTCTTTTTAATTGGGTGGAGTATGCCTAATGCTTCCTTACGCTTAAGCTCTTTGGTGAAAGCCCAGTAACCAGCAACAAACGCCAGTGCTACAAAAACACCGAAAGTATTAAATGGAAGCGGTAAATTAATGCCGAATAAGTATTCTAAAAAATGTGAAACGGTAGGAAACATACAAATAATTTGTTGCGAAGATAGGAAAGAAAGACCAAAGCTGAAAGATTAAAGCAGAAAGCTTAAAGACTGAAGAAGAAAGACCAAAGCGCTTAGTTGAAAGCCAGAAAAAGCGTGTAGAAATCTATTTTTTTTATTTTGGAAAAGAGTGGTTCTGTATTTCATCGGTTAGTACAGCCCCGCTCTACGCTTTACTTCGTGTTCGCTGCGATCAGGTTTAGTAACTGATCACAGTAGTTCTTAGGGGTGTAATTAAGCGTTAAATGACAGATCCCAAAAACAAGTCTTCCTTTTCCTTCATTTGAAGAATCTTTGACTTAAGACTTCTGACTAATGCCTTATGACTAAACTAGTGATGTGCGTGAGTAGTTTCCAATTCGGCAACTTCTACTTCTCCTTCGGCAGTAATTTCTAAAAGCTTAACCGCTTTCAATTCATTTACCATAACCGGATCGTATTTTGCACGTACTTTTACATAGTTTTTGGTAAAACCGTGCATGTAACCCGATTTTTGATCTGCCTCGAAAAGCACTTCAGCTTCAGCACCAATTTGAGATTCGTAGAAAGCCCTACGTTTTTTATCAGATAAAATATGGAGCATTTTACTGCGCTCATTACGCTCGCTGCCCGCCACAACACCTTTCATTTCGGCTGCAGCTGTTAATTCGCGCTCAGAGTAAGTAAATACGTGTAGATAAGAAATATCAAGCTGATTTAAAAATTGATAGGTATCCAAGAAATCTTCTTTCGTTTCACCAGGAAAACCGACAATCACATCAACACCAATACAACAATGAGGCATTACTTCCTTAATTTTGGCAACACGTTCTACATACAAATCGCTACGGTAACGACGGCGCATTAAACCTAAAATTTTATCAGAACCCGATTGTAAGGGAATATGAAAATGCGGAACAAACCTTTTCGAAGTGGATACAAACTGAATGATCTCATTGCTCAAAAGATTTGGCTCAATAGATGAAATACGGATTCTTTCAATTCCTTCTACCTCATCTAAAGCCTTAACAAGGTCAAAAAATTTAYCTTCACGCTGACCGTTTCTAATTCCGAAATCGCCAAGATTTACACCAGTTAAAACAATTTCTTTAACACCGCTATCTGCAATCATTTTTGCGCGATTCACCACATTTTCAATGGTATCGCTACGACTTGCACCGCGCGCTAAAGGAATGGTACAGTATGTACAAGGA
>NZ_JBFTRT010000416.1:0-4639 GCF_056399685.1 Pedobacter sp. 01N416 | reverse complement strand
GGGTGTGTAGTAGGTAAATCTTTAAGGCAATGTACAGCCAGATCAATCGTTCCACCTAAAAGCTCTTCTTCCAATTCTTTGGTAAAGAAGCCTTTGCCTTCCAGTTTATCCAATCTTAAATTCAGGATTTTATCTCCCTGCGTTTTAATGATTTTTATTTCTGCTTCTATTCCAATCGCAGCCAATTCATCTTTTATATGATTTGCTTGCCATAAAGCCAGGTCGCTACCGCGTGTTCCAATGGTTAATTTCTTCACTATAAAGGTTAAATGAGTTGCAAATTTAATTTAATTAGTGGTTTATACCATGAATTGTTTAAAAATGAGACAGTGAGGTTACAGAATGAGTGATTTAAAGGATTTCTGTGACATTTACGACATGAAAGTATAACGTGGTGTAAGATGTTACCATCTTACACATGATCCTTTTAGATATACTATAAGTCAGATGATAATACCTGACTTCACTATGATATGTTAGATGGCGTTTGAACCATATAAGGAATGTAAGTCCATTTAAGTTGATTGCATGAAAGATGCTGAAACAAGTTCAGCATGACGACGAGGGAATTGGTTTCCGGATTTATCTAAAGATAAAAGATTCTTCACTGCGTTCAGAATGACAGAAAAAAAAATGATAGAAACGAGATTTGGCGTTTTTAGCGCCAGCCCTTAGCGATCTTTGCGGTAAAATTAAGATTGATTAACCAAAATTTCTTTGGCCATTACCATCGGAACGCTGATGTATTTTTTCTCCATGTAGTTCATTACACGTTCTAAAACTTCGCGTGAAGCCTCATCCATCTGACTAATTTCATCGGCAAATACACCATTTATGGCTGTATTTTTGATCTCTTTAATCTTTCTTGGTACTTCCTGCATCGCCAGTTCGATACGGCGTTGTTTTAAAACAGAGAAAAATTCGGTAATGTTATGGCTGATAATTTCTTCGGCATGTACCAGTTCGTTATAACGTTCCTGGATATTTTTGCGTGCTACCTCTTTTAGCGATTCTACTTCGATATAATGTACAGGGTTGTTATGAATTACTGCCGGGGTAACATCATTCGGGATGGCCAAATCTACAATTACCTTTTTGCCTTGATCGCCGTTTAACAATTTAGCGTATAAGGCTTCGTTAATAATTGCCTCAGTTGAGCCGGTACAGGTAATGATCACATCAAATCCTTCATTAAAATCTTCAAGCGCYGCTAAAGGATAAGCCTTACCACCTAGTTCTTCTGCCAAAGATTCGGCCTTAGAAAACGTACGGTTGAAAATCGAGAAATTCGAGTATTTATGTTTGTTGAGGTATTTTGCAATGTTCTGATTGGTTTCGCCGGCGCCAATAATCAAGATACGTGAGTTGCCACACATATTTAACTCTTTTAGCTTCCGGTAGGCCAATGAAACAACAGAAACGGGGTTTTTTGAAATATTGGTGTGCGTATAAACTTCTTTTGCGGTTTTAACCACACGATCCATAATCATACGCATGTAATCGCCAGTAAAACCTGCATCGCGGCAGTTTTCATAAGCTTTACGGATCTGGGCAAGAATTTCCTTTTCACCAACCACCAAACTCTCTAAAGAGCACGATGTTCTGAGCAAATGGTTAAAAGCTTCTTCGTTTTCGTATACCGTAACATTATCAAGAAAACGCTCCATAAATTCAGGAGGCAGTCCCATGTCTAAAACAGTAAGGAATCTGGTTACAAATTCTTTGTCGGTTTTCTCTTTGGTAAGGAAAACAAACTCCACACGGTTACAGGTTCCGATGTAGAAGATTTCACTAACGGGAAGTTCTGTTTGAACATTCTTCAACCTGCTATCTAAACTCTGATCACAAATAACCAATTTCCCTAAAGATTTCAGGTCGATGTGGTGATGCGTAAAAGCTATTACTTTTAAATATTCCAAGTGCTTCCGTTATTAACTATTATCGGGATACAAAAGTAACAGGGTGAACGCATGTGACTGTCATTAACCTGTAATTTACATCAATTTAGAACGGTTTTAAATAAAGAGCTTAAAGATTAATCAAACCATATTGATTTATATGAACAAACCAATCGTAAAATTTTTCTCCGAATTTACGCCCTCTTCTACGTCCTGACTGAATGTAACCACTTTTTATCCATTGCAGTATATTACGTGATTATGCCAAAATGGTTGCCTTCACCTGGCTTTTAATTTATTTTTCCGGAATATTAAAAATTGTTTTTGGGGTTTTATTGTTGATTAAGAAGACGAAAAAGCTTGCAGCTGTGCTGATTATCCTAATGTTGATCGCATTTATGCCTACGCACATCTGCATGATCCAGAAGATGCTGTTCATATTTGGCAAAATATCGGCCACACCATTTATAGCCTGGGCAAGGTTGCCTTTGCAGTTATTGTTTATCTGTTTGGTATGGTATTATTATAAAAATCGTAATGGGTAATTTTTATTTTTTGAAAAGCAGGAGCTGTATTTCATTTTAGTGTTAGCCCCGCTATTCGTTACAATCTTTTTGGGAACGTTAGTCTGGGTTTGCCGAAAACCTGCAATAAAAAATATTTCCACTGTTATCGGGTTTAGATAATATAGGCCTCTGCAACTATTAATGGTTTTCTTGGCGCTTCCATAACAAATACATCCATCAGGTTAATGCAAAAAACACACAACAAAATTAGATTTCGTAGGTTTATAATTTGTATCAATTCCTTAAATTATGATTACACAAAGCAATTTTAGCCTTAGCGGTTCTGACGGAAAATTAATTATTGGTGATATCACTTTTGATGAAAAAAACCCTAATACGCCCATTGTACTTTTTGTTCATGGCTTTAAAGGTTTTAAAGATTGGGGGGCGCACAATTTAGTGGCCAGGCATTTTGCCAGCAATGGCTACCGTTACATTAAGTTCAATTTATCGCATAGCGGTGTGCCAGTTAATGACCCGAAAGATGTAACCGATATGGATGCCTTTGCCAATAATACCGTATCAAAAGAACTTTTTGATTTAAATGCGGTACTCGATTTTATCGAAAAAGCATACGGTAAAGACACAAAGGTAAACCTGATAGGCCATAGCCGCGGTGGTGGATTATCGATTATTGAGGCTGCGAATGACTTAAGGATCAACAAACTGATTACCTGGAGTGCCATTGGTGATTTTGCCAGCCTGTGGAAAAAAGAACAGGAAGCTGAATGGAAAAAAACCGGCAAAATATTCGTTACCAATGCCCGTACCAAAGAGCAAATGCCATTAAATATTGGTTTATTGGAAGATTTTGAAGAGAATGCAGCAGCATTGAATATTTTAGATGCTGCAAAACGGGTAAACATCCCGTGGTTGATTATCCATGGTGATGATGATGTAAATGTTCCTTTTGAAACCGCACAAACTTTGGCAGAAGCCAATCCGAATAGCAGATTAGTTAAAATTGAAGGCGCTAACCATGTTTACGGCGCTACGCAACCTTATACCAATGAAACTTTGCCACCGCTGTTGTTTAAGGTTTGCGAAAAGGTAATCACTTTTATAAGTGAAGTATAAATTAATTATCTTGGGCCATCATAAATTATGGCTCAAGATAGAATCAACTTCTCAGGCTTCAATCAAGCTCTATTTAAGAAGATCTTAATTGGATTAACATTATTTTTCTGTTTTATCATTTTTCTTGACAGTAATTTCTCGCCCGTAAAATCAAATACTGAATTTATTGTTGATTTTGAGGGCTATCGCTCCAAAAACGGAAAGGAACGCATTTTTAGTGCTCAAACCTTTCATGAAAAATATAGGATCCCACCTAAACTTTTCAATGAAATAAACGAGAAAGATTCCCTGCTAATCTATAGATCAAAAGTAACCGGCATTATCCTTTATTATGGTTTAAGGAAATCTGATGTAATTATTGTTTGTAAAACCCGGTTTTTTAAGGATGATTTTTTTGGATTAGTTACCAGTACTTTAGGTGTTTTGCTAGCGATAATTCTCTATTTTAACAGTAAACTAGCACAAAACGTTACCCTTCAAGGAATTTTAGTCTTTTTGATTATCATTTCTTTGGTTTTCCTAAGAAACTACTTTGGTGGAAATTATTTATGGGAGTTCTAATTTTTCAATACTAATCATCCCCTCTCCTTACAAAATTTCGCATATCGCTGCCACTTGGGCTTTGGAAAATTTCCAGATCAAAATAAGGTACCGCAGCTAATAAATGATCGAAAATATCGGCGGCAACCTCTTCAAATTTCCTTAATCCTTTTTCTTTCGAGAAAACATAAATTTCAATCGGCAATCCGTTTTCTGTGGCCTGTAACTGGCGCACCATGAAGGTTAAATCGGTATTGATATGCGGATTGCTCTCCAGATATTTTTCTGCATAAACCCTAAAAGTACCAATATTGGTCATGTGACGGCCATTAACCAGATTATTGGGATTCACGGTATTTTCGGCATTATACCGTTCTATAAAAGCCTGCGTTTCTTTAAGGTAATCTTTCAAAAAATCGATACTCTGCAACCTTCCAATCAGCTCTTCATCGCAGAATTTAATACTCGAAATTTTAATATTAATGTGGCGTTTAATCCTCCTGCCCTCACTTTCTTCCATTGCTCGCCATTTTTTAAACGACTCGCTCACAATAGCGT
>NZ_JBFTRT010000415.1:0-4657 GCF_056399685.1 Pedobacter sp. 01N416 | reverse complement strand
TCAGTAGACACAACGTTAAATTATCAGCTTACTTTAGAAAAAATGGCGATAATACCGTTAAACCAGCTTTAACCGCAAAAGAGGTTCAGGAGAAATACGATAAATTATCACAAAAGGAAAAAAACTTAGTAGATAAAGCGTTTACCACAAACATTTCTCAAAAAGATTATCTCGACCTTGAACCATTTACTTTTAAGAACGATCAAGGGAAGTCGGAAACGATTAATGTGCCGAAAGGCGATATTTTCCATCAGTTTAGAAAAGATGTAGATAGCGGAAAATTACCAACGGTTTCGTGGTTGGTTGCGCCTCAACGCTTTTCTGATCATACCAGCTCGCCATTGTACGGTACCTGGTATGTAAGCGAAGCGCTAGATATTTTAACCAAAAACCCAGAGGTTTGGAAAAAAACAATTTTTGTTTTAACCTACGATGAAAATGATGGGTATTTCGATCACCAGCCACCTTTTGTGGTGCCAAACCCTGATGATTCAACCAGCGGAAAGGTATCAGAAGGAATAAATTATGCCACTGATTTTGAAGCAAGAAAAGGAAGCCCGATCGGCTTGGGCTATCGTGTTCCTTTGGTTATTGCCTCACCTTGGAGCAAGGGCGGTTTTGTAAACTCACAGGTTTTCGATCATACGTCATCATTAATGTTTATGGAAAAATGGCTGGCTAAAAAAACAGGCAAAACCATTAAAAGTAATAACATTAGCGATTGGCGAAGGAATATCTGTGGCGATTTAACCTCAGTGTTCAGACCGTACAATGGAGAAAAAATTAAATCTCCTGAACCACTAAAACGCGATGTGGTAGTAACCAACATCGGTAATGCAAAAAACAAACCTGCCCAGGTTGGTCCTACGGCACTTAATAAAACAGAGGTTGCAAAAATAAATAAGTTCGAAGCTTTTTCTACAGAAACATCTAATCATGCCCCTAAACAGGAGAACGGAACAAAACATGCTTGTGCTTTGCCTTATCATTTAACAGTTGATGCAAATCTGGTTAATAATGAAATAGTACTTACTTTTCAATCGGCAAAAACCTTGTTCGGTAGCGAAATAGAAACCGTTGGTGCGCCTTTCAACATGTATACCATTGCCAAATTTAAAGGTGTTGCGGGCAAAACATGGGCCTATGCCGTAAAAGCTGGCGATGTGTTAAAAGACAGCATTAAACTGGATGATTTTGATAACGAAGTTTATGATCTTACAGTTAGCGGTCCGAATGGTTTTTACAGGAATTTCGCAGGAAGCAAAAAAAATCCTTCCGTTGTTATAAAAGCATATCCAGAGCAAGCTGGTTTGGTAAGCAAAAAACTTACAGGTACCCTGGTTTTCGCTATTGAGAACAAAGGCGCCAGTTTAGTTACGCTCCAAATTGTAGATAACAAATACAAATCAGGGAGCAAAACGGTAACAATTAAGCCAAAATCGGGTACAAATATCTCGTTTAATCTGGCTAAAAATGCGAATTGGTACGATTTCAGTATTGTGCAGGCGGGCAATACAACATTTAAACACCGATATGCAGGTAAAATAGAAACCGGAGAAATTACCCAAACCGACCCATACATGGGTAACGCATGATAAATATCCCCCAAAAAGGGGGATGGCTTTTGAAAGAAATTATGCTTATTTTGTATTACATGTGCAGTAAACTGTCTATAATCAAGATAAATTTTATAGTTTCTTTCATTTTGCTTTTTAGCCTTAAGCTATCGGCCCAAAGCTATAATTTTACCAATTACAGCCTTAAGGATGGCTTGCCTCAATCGCAGGTAATGGTAATTTATCAAGCAAAAGACAGGACGCTTTGGCTTGGCACTTTTGGTGGGGTAAGTAATTTCGATGGCAGGCAATTTACCTCGTACAGCAAAGCCGATGGGTTAGGATCAAATTCAGTAAACTGCATTACAGAGGATAACCAGAGCCAAATGCTTTTTGGTACTGAAACAGGTATCAGCATTCTTAAACGTGGAAAAATAAGCACCCTGTTTTCGGGTAAAGGGGTAAGCCATTTACTTAAAGACAAAGAGGGTGTTATTTGGGGAGTAAGTGAATATAAACTTTTCAAAATTGAAAAGGATAAAATCGTTTTTTATTCCATCGCTGGTAAAAATATCCATACCATAAACAGCGACAGTTCCGGAAACCTATATGCTGCTGCATCAGGAGTGGGTATTTATCAGCTTAAGAATAACAATTGGACAATCTACCAAGAGTTACCGCCAGCCATCAATACTTTATCTATCCGGAAGATCTTATTTGATAAAACGGTAAAGAATAAGGCCTATCTGTTAACCGACCATAGCGGAATTTATGTACTGGAGAACGGAATAGTTAAACCGTTTTTTAAAAAAGAGGGTATCGATACCTATTATTCCATCGCGCAGGATCATCGTGGAAATATGTGGGTAGGCTCTGAAAAAGGGGCTTACTTCATAAATAAAAATGGCTCAATCATTAATTTTAACGGAGAAAATGGATTGAGCGATAACCAGGTTAATGCAATATTTAGCGATGCTGAAAACAACATCTGGATATCTTGTTTTAGTGATGGTATTTACAAATATGAAGGCGATGCTTTTATTCGCTACAATAGGTTTAAGGGCAAGAACCTGGCATATCCAATAAGCGGAATAGCGGCAGATAAAAATAATAACCTCTGGTTTGGCACTTTTAACAAAGGTGTTTTTAAGTATGATGGTAAAGAGGTACAAAACATTGATATCCCCGCTTTTAAGGATAAAAAAATCTACTTCGTTTATGCCGATAAAGCAAAAAACATTTGGTTTTCTACCTATGGCAAAGGCATTTGGAAATACGACGGAGAAAAATTTAGCCAGGTATTAAAGCCAGAGAGGTTTGATAACAGCTCGATAGCTGAAGACGAGGAAGGAGGGATCTGGATAAACGGGTACATGTCATCTACTTATTTAAAGGATGGAAAAACCGAACGGATAAGTGGATTTGATGGCTATTTATCGTGTATTTATCCTTTGCAGAAGGATAGTGTGTTTCTTGGCACCTCAAATGGCGTTACACTTATCAAAAACAAAAAGATAGATAAAACATTTCGTATCAAATCGCTCACCAATGTGTACGTACTGAGCATTATAAGGCAGGGTGATAATTTGATTTTTGCTACGCTTGGCGATGGGATCATCACCTGGAATTTAAAAACGAAAGCCATTAAACGTTATGTTGTTGCCAATGGGTTAAACTCAAATGATATTTATAGCCTTGCAACCGATAATGAAAATAATTTATGGGCCGGAACAGGACGGGGGATTAACAAATTAACTTTTAATAGGCAACAACAAAGTTATGAAGTTTTTAGAGACCATCCGCTCATTGTAGAATGTAACCAAAACGCAATTATCAATTACAAAAACAGCATATTGGTAGGCACCATAAATGGACTTATTCAATGTAAAACCAATCCGCTTAGGGAGAACAAAAAGAATCCTTTTATCCATATTCAACAGGTTAGTGTTTTTCATAAAAATGATCGGGCAAAGGATATTTCAGTAGATCTGAACGGAAAAGGAGATAAATTTTATAAACTTAACTACAGTCAAAACCACATTTCGATAAGTTTTAAGGGAGTTTATCTCACCAATCCAGAAAGTGTACTTTACCGCTACAAACTGGTTGGGGTAGATAACGATTTCAGCAAACCTGTACCCAACACAGAGATCGAATACTCGGCCATAAGACCAGGTAGTTATACTTTTCAGGTTTATGCTATCGCAAATGGCCAGCAATCAAATATAGAACAGTTTAGCTTTACCATTGTACCGCCGTATTATGATACCATTATATTTAAGATTGGCGCATTTTTGGTGCTTATTTTCCTGATCTGGCTTATCTTTTACCTCATTTTTAAAACCAGAGAACGTAAAAAACAYCAGTTCGAAAAGTTAAAGTTAAAAGAGCAAGAAAAAATAAGAAAGCAAACTGCAGAAGATTTTCATGATGATATTGGCAATAAACTGACCAGGATTAATGTTTTATCCGAAATTCTGGATAAAAAGGTAGCAGGAACCGAAAAAGAGCAAAAGGAACTGATCAGGCTAATCAGAGAAAACGCCAGTTTGTTGTATACCGGAACTAAAGATATTCTTTGGGCGCTAGACCCACATAGCGATAATCTTTTTGAGATATTGATGCACATTAAAAATTTTGGAATCGATCTTTTCCAAAACACGGGAGTTACATTTAAAATGGAAGGCGTGTTAAGCAAATATCAAAAACTACACCTATCGATGGAGTTTAACCGAAACCTAACATTAATTTTTAAGGAGATGTTAAATAATGTGTTAAAACATGCCAAAGCAAGCCAGGTGTTGATTATGGTTATTGAAACCGATCATGATACAGTAAACATCTTAACAACAGATGATGGCGAAGGTTTTGATCTTGAAACGGTACAAAAAGGAAGAGGATTAAACAATATTCAAACACGCTGCAAACGTATAAAATCGACCTTTCAGATTTCTTCTATAAAAGGGAAAGGCACCACTACAACAATTTCTACCAGAATTCCTGTTACAAAATAGCACTAAAAGCGTCTTAATTAAAACCAACCACAAAAATGAGCCAGAATTTACGAATTGTTCTAATCGAAGATGACGATATTTTAAGAA
>NZ_JBFTRT010000414.1:0-4668 GCF_056399685.1 Pedobacter sp. 01N416 | reverse complement strand
CTCTAACTGACTATTTCCGGATGTGGTATTATCCAATGGWAGTGTTGAATCCCAATCTAAATTGGCTGCCTGTACATAATCAATAAACCTACTATCAGTTGTTGTACTGATGTAATTTGGCAACCAATAATTTATCGCATCAACCATTCCTTTGTAGTAATATTTTTCAGTTGGGCCACTAATCCATCCTCTTGCAGCAGCTTCTGCCAAAATAAAATCAACTTCGGCAGCATTCATAATTATACCTGTAAAACGATCAGTTWGTAAGGTGGGCTTATTTTCAGCATCAGAATTAAAGTGAGATAAAACCGAAAGACCAGATCCCTGAGCATAACCACTTGGAATACCAACAAAACCACCATTTGGTGCAGCATCTATACAAAAACGATTAACATTGTTACCTGTTAAATTACTATTCATACGGGGGTCATCCCATGTTACCAGATTACCCAAAAAGAAATTGCAAATAGGAATTCCTCTGAAATCAGCAGCTCTAATATTCACCATAAATGGTGATGAAAAAACTGCGGTACTACTGTTTGTTCCGTTCCATAAAATTTTAGCCGTGTGGGTATTATTTTGCATTATCGGATATTCTGATGGGTTGCCATCAACAATTTGTTTTATTTTGGCAATTATAGTTGGCGCAACTTCGGCTTTGCCCGATGCCCTTAATAATAATCGTAAATATAACGAGTTGCAAAACCTTCTCCATTTTGAAACATCGCCTTGAAAAACAGGATCGCCAGTGGTATTAATTGGCGTACCCTCTTTTAAAAGTTGGTTAGCTTGTTCTAATTTGGCAAACATATCAGCATAAATATCTTTTTGTCTGTCAAATTTAGGTTGTACGTTTCCCTCTTTACCTAAATTGGCTTCGCTATAAGGTACATCTCCATAAGTATCAGTTAATAATTGAGATACCCAAGTTTGAGCAACAAGTGATATGCCTTGATATGATTTGTTTAGCGATTCTGGCTTGCTGGCAATGGTATAAATATCTTTTAAATCAGTTAAAAATAAGTACCAATTGTTCCAGGTATAATCTGCCTGTGTTCTTCGTACATCGTACCTAAAAACACGACCTTCCGAATCGTTAATTTCAACCGTTACTTGCATTAGCTGGTTATTAAAATTCCAATTTCTGCTCATATTTGCGTTAAGAACACCAACTAAAGCAGGTGCTAATAATTGGTTTGCTGTTGTTGTGCTCTTGCCAATAGGATCGGTATTAACTCCGGTAAAGTCTTTTGTACAAGAATTAAAGGTTAAACCAATAATGGCTAAAAAAGTATATGCTAATGTTTGTTTATAATTTTTCATGTTGATAAAATTAAAGTCCAACTACTAAACGGGCTCCAAAAGTTCTGGTTGAAGGCAATTGGCCTGTTTCAAAACCTTGAACTATATCTCCTCCCGCTAATGTTCCAAACTCGGGATCGAAAGCTGGCCAAGGCGACCAAATAAATAAGTTACGCCCATAAACGCCTAGACTCAATTTAGTAAAACCTATACTTTTAAGCACTTTTTGCCCAAAATTGTATGTTAAATTTGCTTCTCTAAATTTTAAGTAATCCGTTCTAAATACACTTCCTTCTGCTTGCCCACTACCATAAATTGATTCGTAATAGGCATTCATATCGGTGGCTACCACATCATTTTTACGGTACGTTCCATCAGGATTTAGAAGTACCCCGTCGCCAACTATGCCATTATATCTTCCTGGCAAGGTAATACTATGTTTACCTAACGATGCCATTCTAGAAAATGTTAAAGAATGCCCAACTGCGCCTAATTGTGCATCAAACAATGCACTAACACTAACATTTTTATAAGTAATACTAGTGCCAAAACCAAACCTAAATTGAGGTATTGTGTTACCTAAATACAGCAAATCAGGATTTTCTAGCGCTACTCCTGTGGTCGGATTAAAAACTATTTGCCCATCTGGTGAACGTAAATAACCTCTACCATACATATCGCCCATGCTACCGCCAACATTGGCAACCACTTGTCCGCCACCTAGCGCACCAGTACGTAACACAACTGAACTATCTGCCAGTTCTCTAATTTTATTTCTATTGGCCGAGAAGTTTGCATTTACCTCCCATTTAAAAGTACGAGATTTTAGCGGTGTAGCATTTATAGCAAGCTCAATGCCTTTATTATCTACCCTACCCACATTTATTACTTGAACATTATAACCGGAGGCCTTATCAACAATGCGACTCAAAATCTGATTTTTGGTGTTTCCGCTATACGCTGCAAAATCAAAGTTTAATCGGTTGTTAAATAATTTTAAATCTAAACCAAGCTCAATTGTAGTCGTTTTTAGTGGCTTTAAATCGGGATTTGGCAAAACACGTGGATTATTCATCGCGCTATCAGGGTAAATACCATCTGCTGCGTACAAATAATTATAAGCAGTTCTGTAAGGCGTGGTGCCACCACTACCAACACTGGCAATAGAGGCTCTTAATTTAGCAAAGCTGATTACTTTTGGTAGTTTCCAAAAATCGGAAGCAACAAAAGCCAAACTTGCAGAAGGATAGAAAAAACCAACATTATCAGTTCTGGTAATTGTTGCTAATGTACTGTTCCAATCCTGACGGGCTGTTATATCTAAATAAAGGTAGTTTTTAAAGCTTAAAGAAGCTAAAGCATAAAAGCTATTGAGCCTGTATTGTGCCGTATCGGGGGAATAAACTAAAGGATTTTCGTTATTGCTTAACTCATAAAGATTTGGAATAACTAATCCATCAGCTCTTTTTTCTAGCTTGTTGTATTGATTACGCATTTGGCTGCCACCTAAATTGGCAGTAAGCTGAATATCTTTAGTTAATTGTTTATTATACTTTAATAAAAAATCGGCACTTATTTCGTAAGATCGTATATCCGCAACGCGATAAGAACCATGTGCGAATTTATTACCTGCAGCATCCCAAGGGCGAAGAGTTTCGCGAACGTCATTATTCAAATCTCCCGATGCTCTAAGCATTAAACTCAATGCATCCGTAAATCTATAAGTCGCTTGGATGTTTCCTAACCAACCATTCCGTCTTTGTCCGTTTAAATATTGCTCTGATATAGCATAAGGGCCTTCAGGGAAAGTGGTAGTTAAATTTGTAAACTGTCTGTAAACTAAGTTTGTTGCCCAATAATCTTTATACCAATCAATATTCATATTTGGTTGTGCAAACATAAACCAATACATTAACGACTGATTACCATAACCCGTGGCTGGTAAATTATCGCTTTTTCTATTGCTATATTGCACCTTGGCGTTAATGTTTAGTTTTTTAGTTACGTTACTTGTAATATTTAATGCAGCAGTAGTTCGCTCCAAACCTGTATTTGGCACAATCCATTCGTTATTGCCATGGCTTGCAGAGAAGCGTAAACCCACTTTTTTATAAGTACCATCTATACCAAATGAATTGGATGATTCGAAACCGGTTTTAAAAAATGCATCAATTGGATCAGGAGTTGCCACCCATGGTGTTCTGGTTAATCCTTGCGCTCTGGTTGCAGGGTCATATTGAAAAAACATCGCTCCAGGAGAAAACTCAGGGCCATAAGTAGAACTTGTAGAATTGGTGTTTGCTCCATCGGCACTCGCTCCATATGAGTAATATGAATTGCCAGATACCCCAGCGCCGTATTGTGTTTGCCTATCAGGACTTTTGTTAATTTCTTCCCATGCACTATTTGAAGTAAAAGAGATATTAACTTTCTTTTTATTTAAACTGGCAGATTTTGTTGTGATGATGATAGCCCCATTTGCTCCACGCTGTCCATACAATGCTGATGCAGCAGGACCCTTCAATACGGTTACATTTTCTATATCATCAGGATTTAAATCATTTAACCCACTACCAAAATCGGCAGGCATAATATCTCCTGATGTACCGTAAACACCGCCTCCTGTACCGCCTGTACGCCTTGCCGAACTACTCGCCACAACGCCATCAATTACAATTAAGGCTTCGTTATCTCCTGTCAAATTATTTTCACCACGAAGAATAATTTTATTTGAACCGGCTGGGCCACTATTTCTAACCAAATTTAAACCTGCAACTTTGCCCGATAAAGCATCTGTCCAGTTACTAGAAACCGCATTGGTAAAGGCCGTACTATCTAATTTAGAAACTGCATAACCTAACGATTTTTCCTCACGCTTTATGCCTAATGCCGTAACAACCACTTCGTTTAATTGACTTGTAGAAGAACTAAGCCTAACAATCACATTATTTTCGTTATTATTAAATGTTCTGGTTAGGGTTGTATAACCAATCATATTATAAAGAACAGTAGTTCCCTTTGCAATTGTGATGGTATAATCTCCTTTATCGTTAGATACCCCCAAAAACTTCTTATTGTTATCCGTTATCGTTGTTCCAATTAATATCTGACCATCCTGGTCATCCAACACCGTACCTTTAATTACAATATTTTGTGCCGGAGTTTGCGCAAAACTTTCATTAATACAAATTAATTGTATCAGCATAATACAAACTAAAAAACTAAAGCGTTTTAGTCTACCCTTAAAAAAAGTTCGGCTTTTCTTTTGGTGATTATCGGGACTGCTTTGCTTTACATGCAGAACGCATTGATGCCACGAAATCTGTTGAGTAAAATTTTTGATCATAATTATTATAGTATATCCGG
>NZ_JBFTRT010000413.1:0-4679 GCF_056399685.1 Pedobacter sp. 01N416 | reverse complement strand
GCCCATGCTCAGGTTTTTCTGCATCAGATCCTGATCTAAACCCGTCATGGCGATGGTAACGAAAATACCGCCGATAAACTGTTTGCTAAAGTAGAATTTATTGGTTAGGAAATCGTTTAGAAAGAATATTTTCGAGTAACTGCTGGTTTTTATGGTCTCGAATGCCTGTGGAATATTGAAATCAAGACTGTTGCAAATAAAATAAATAGTGAGAAAAACCGAAAGCACCAGGAAAAAAGTTTGCAGTGTATCGGTAATGATAATGGTTTTTAAGCCACCTTTAAAGGTGTACGACCAGATCAGTGCCAACGAAATTAAAACCGTTAACCAGAACGGAACGCCATAATTATCGAATATAAAACGCTGTAAAACAATCACTACGAGGTATAATCTTGTTGCTGATCCCAAAGTGCGGCTCAATAAAAATATCGATGCTGCCGTTTTGTAACTGTAATGACCTAACCTCTTTTCGATGTAGCTATAAATGGATGTTAAATTCATCCGGTAATAAAGTGGAAGCAAAACTGTGGCGATGATAATAAAACCAACTGCATTGCCCAGAACGAACTGGAAATATTGGAACTGGTTCCCACTGGGTGCGCCAACTTCTCCGGGCACTGATATAAAAGTAACACCCGAAAGTGCGGTTCCTATCATCCCAAAGGCAACTAAATACCATTTAGAATTCCGGTTGGCGATAAAGAAAGTAGAATTATCAGATGATTTTTTTGAGGTTACGAATGAAATAATAATCAGCAGTAAAAAATAACCGATCAGAAAACATAAGAGAATGGTTGGAGACATAGTTTTGTGTTAAGCTGATAAATGTAAGAAATTCGGATTTAATGTCAATGGGTTTAGTTTTGCTATTTGGTTGATGGCCTATGGTTCAATAGTTAATAGCCGATTAGCATAAGCATGGCGCTCTAAAGCAAGCAGACTATCGAACTAATAAGCAATTTAACCATAAACAACTAAGCCATCAACCATGGACTATCAAACTATTGACCAATAAACAACTGAACTAGGCCTATTGAACTAACAAACCATTTTACCTATTTTTGTAATATGAATTTTTCATCCAAGCTGCTCGAAGATGCGGTAAACGAATTCTCGAAACTTCCTGGTGTAGGGCAAAAAACAGCTTTACGTTTGGTATTACATCTTTTAAACAAAGAGCAGGAGGAGGTAAACCAGTTTGGCAATACTTTTATAAAACTTAAGCAGCATATTAAACATTGCAGCACTTGCCATAACATTTCCGATTATGTGGTATGTGAGATCTGTACCTCGCCAAAACGCGATAAAGAAACCATTTGTGTGGTTGAAGATACCCGCGATGTAATGGCGATCGAAAATACAGGTCAATATTTTGGGGTTTACCATGTTTTGGGAGGCTTAATTTCTCCCATGGATGGCGTAGGCCCTTCCGATCTGTTTATTGATGGACTAGTAGCCAGAATGGCAGCAGGAGGGATTAAAGAGGTAATTTTAGCATTGAGTCCGAATATGGAGGGCGATACCACATTGTTTTACCTGTACAAAAGATTAAAGGAGTTTAATGTTCCCGTAACCACCATTGCACGAGGTATTGCTTTTGGCGGTGAGCTGGAATATACCGATGAAATTACATTGGGCAGATCGATTGTAACCCGCGTGCCTTACGAAACTGCAATGATGAAATAATGGTAAAGCATTTTTTCGTTTTCTTAGCCCTGGTTTTATCTGGATTATTCGCCAAAGCGCAGGTTAAGATCCACTCCCATAATGATTATACTCACGAAAAACCTTTTATTGATGCGGTTAATAATCGCGTTTTCTCTATTGAAGCCGATGTTTTTGTAGTTGGCAATTCGTTAATGGTGGCGCATAGTAAAAAAGAAATCAAAGCGGGTAATACATTAGCGCAATTGTATTTAAAACAGATTAAAGCCTTATCGGCCGAAAAGGAATATTATACTTTCCAATTGATGATCGATGTTAAAGGTGACTGGGATTCGACATATCGCTTGTTGCGGAAAAATCTGAAAAAATACCAGAAATACTTTGACAGACAGGGGAGAAATACCGTTGTTGTGATTAGCGGCAACCGACCTGCTGCAAATACATTTCATAAATATACTCACCTGTTTTTTGATGGCTTACCAAATGTAAACTACAGCCCGGAAGACCTGAAGAAAATAACCATGATCAGCGATAATTTTGCCACTTATTCTAAATGGAAAGGTATTGGTGAAATTTCGGAAGCTGATAAAGCTAAATTGACAGAACTGATTAACAACGCACATAAATTAGGTAAACCCTTTCGTTTTTGGGGCGCACCAGATAATCAGGCTTGCTGGAAATTACTACATGACTTAGGTGCAGATATTATTAATACAGACCAAGTTGCTGCGGCCACAAACTACTTTAAAACAAACTAATGAAAGCAGTATCAAGTCTTGATACTTGATACTCAAATCTTGATACTACATATGAACCTAAAAAATAAAGTAATCATCATCACTGGTGCATCGAGCGGAATCGGAAAAGCTTGTGCCGAAGAATTTGCTAAACGTGGTGCCAATTTGGTTTTAGCTGCCCGTCAATATGTAACCCTTTGCGAAATTACTGCAGATCTGGAGAAAAGATATGACATTAGAGCTGTAGCAGTTCAGGCCGATGTAAGTAAAGAAGCAGATTGTGAACTGATTATCAAACAAGCTTTGGTTTCGTTTCAAAAGATTGATATTCTGGTAAATAATGCCGGATTATCTATGCGTGCCCTGTTTAACGATCTGGATTTATCGGTGCTTAAAAACCTGATGGATGTGAACTTTTGGGGGACGGTTTATTGTACCAAATATGCTTTGCCAGAGATTTTAAAAACCAAAGGAACGGTAGTGGGGATATCATCAATTGCAGGTTACCGGGGTTTGCCGGGCAGAACGGGTTATTCAGCTTCTAAATTTGCAATGAACGGATTTATGGAATCTCTACGCACCGAATTACTAAAAACCGGGGTAAACGTTTTATTGGCCTGTCCTGGTTTTACTGCTTCCAACATTAGGGTAACCGCTTTATCAAAAGATGGTGCTGCACATGGCGAAACCAGTATGGATGAAGGCAAAATGATGACATCTGAAGAAGTAGCAAGCATTATTGCTGACGGTATCGAAAAACGTAAACGGACTTTAATCATGACCGGACAAGGGAAATTAGCCGTTTGGATGAATAAACTCTTCCCAGCTTTTGTAGATAAAAAGGTTTTTGATTTGTTTGCAAAAGAGAAGAATCCGCTGATTAAGGCTTAAGGTAGAGGGTTTAAGGCTTAAGGTAAATCGCGATAGCGTTTAGGGTCCAAGGTTAAGTAGAGATTTAAACTAAAATAATTGTCAGTCTGAGCGGAGTCGAAGACCCATAACTTTGAGTTTACCTGGATTTATACAAGGAGCTCGTGGATTTTACAGGTCGCTGAAACACGTCCTGCTGACACCCCTCTGAAAGAGGGGAATGCAAATCGCATAGAGACGATGAGGGGTAATTCCCCTCCTCTGGAGGGGTGCCTGAAAGACGGGGTAGTCATATTTAGCACAGACCAGACCGTCCTAAACCCGGTAGCAGCGAAAATCCTTTTTGTTTGCAGCAAACTTAAATATCCTGCTATCTGCAGCCTATGAAACAGATCCTTCGTGCCTCAGGATGACAGCACCACAAAAAGATTGAAGCGAATAACGGGACTATCGCAACCGATTATCACTACCATTGCTTTCCAAAAAAATCGAAAATGAAAATCAGGCCTTATGCCGTCGGTGTAACCTTATCCAATTTACTATAATCCATCACCATTTTGCCTTCTTCGTTATGGTAATACATTTTATCAAACTTGGCATCCATTTCAATTTCCTCATCCTGATAACTGGTTCTGGTGTGGATGGTCTGCGAGAAAGTATCATCAAAAGCTTTGAGGATTACAAAAACTTCTACTTCGGCCTGCTGCAGCTCGGTTAACGATTTTTCGAAAAACGGACTTTCTTCTGTAATGGGGTGTACCAAAGTCCAGTTTAAAGATAGGATGCCGATTTTACTGCGCTCTAATGGCAAAGGATAAAACCTACGAACATGTTTGCCATCAATGGTTTCGTTGTACGACATCACCATCTGCACCTCGACCTCTATCAATTGATTACGGCGGAGGTTAACCAAACGGCACATCAATCCATGTCCTTTCTCGTAAGGGGCAATCACCATTTTTTTGCTGAAGCTTACTTTTGAGGTGGGCCTGCTAAAACGGCCATACAATAAACCTGTAGCAAGTGCAAAGGCCAATAAACCCAACATACTTTCGAAAGCGGCAAGCACACTGGTAACAAAACCCTGTGGCGAAATATGGCCGTAACCCACGGTAGAAATGGTTTGGGCAGAAAAGAAAAAGGCATCAAAAAACTGATCACGAAGCGTTACACCTTTGGCACCATTTAAATTTTCAATACCCACAACATTATATAAAACAGCAAAAATTGTATTTACAACGAGGTAGGCAAGAAGGATGACAAAGAAAAAACGCGGCCAGCTCATAGTAACCAAGCGGGTGTAGGTATCATCAAACTTAAACCAGGGCAGGCCCGTACGTTCGATATTTGCTGAACCATCGGGGTTGAGCATGCGCTGGTTTTTGGTTACAGGATTGGATCCGAAAC
>NZ_JBFTRT010000412.1:0-11476 GCF_056399685.1 Pedobacter sp. 01N416 | reverse complement strand
ATTTTTTAATATCGACGAACCAGCCTGGTGTTTCTCGAAATATTACTTTTTTGTAGAGCAAGGTGAGGTAGAATACTACTTAATTTGCAATAAAAGCAGCGATGGTTTTCTRATTCCTGAAATGAACAAAGTAGATTTTTTTATTATTATTAAAGAATTTATTGATAAGGAAGATTTGGATTATTTAATCAACGGTTTAAATAAATTGCCTGATATACAGGTAGCTGCAAAGATAGATCCGGCCAAGTTAAAGAGCCGTGAGAATTTGGTAATATAAAAATTATATACTTGGTGTATTAAATACACTATATTTGACGGTTACAAACAAAGAACAAAAGAACAAAATATATAAAATTTGATGCAGTTTGATTATTTTAGATAATAATTAATGCTTTAAACTGCATTGCTAAAATCAATTAATTAAATGAAACCTTTTCATTCGAGAACTAAAATTGTTGCCACGCTTGGGCCTGCATCAGCAAAACCAGATGTATTATATAGTATGTTTAACGCAGGTTTAGATGTTTGCCGCTTAAACTTTTCGCACGGATCACAAGCAGATCACCAAGCGGTTTTGGATACCATCCGCGATTTAAACAAAAAATACGATTATAATGTAGGTATCCTTGCCGATTTACAAGGGCCTAAAATCCGTATCGGTTTAGTAAAAGAGGGTGGTATTAACCTGATCAATGGTAAAACTACCGTAATTACTACTAACGAATGTATTGGTAACGAAGAACGTATTTACATTACTTACCAAAACTTCCCTCAGGATGTTCAGGCGGGCGAAATTATCCTTTTGGATGATGGAAAGCTTCAAATGAAAGTGATTTCTACCAACTTAAAGGATGAAGTAGTTTGTGAGATTGTTCACGGTGGTATTTTAACTTCAAGAAAAGGTGTAAACCTGCCAAATACTAAAGTTTCTATTCCTTCATTAACACCAGAAGACCGCGAAAACTTAGAATTTGTTTTAGAAAATGATGTAGAGTGGATCGGTTTATCTTTCGTACGTAAGGCAGAAGATATTATCGAACTTAAAAAAATTATTGCAGAGCGCGGTAAAACTGCCCGTGTAATTGCGAAAATTGAAAAACCAGAAGCCATTGCAAATATCGATGAGATTATTGCCGTAACAGATGGTATTATGGTTGCCCGTGGCGATTTAGGTGTTGAATGTCCGATGGAAGAAGTTCCATTATTACAAAAAATGATCGTTGCTAAATGTAGAGCAGCTTCTAAACCTGTAATTGTGGCTACACAAATGTTAGAGAGTATGATCACTACACCTCGCCCAACACGTGCAGAGGTGAATGATGTGGCCAACTCTGTTTTAGATGGTGCTGATGCAGTGATGTTAAGCGGCGAAACTTCAGTTGGAGAATTTCCATTGATCGTTATTGAAACCATGCAAAAAATTATCCAGAACATTGAGCAGAACAACTATCCTTTCAACCCTGATAAGTTTTTAAAACCAAAATCGCCTTCTTTCTTAAGCGATGCCATTTGCGATTCAGCTTGTTTCTTAGCGAAACAAACTAACGCGGTAGGTATTGTATCGATGACTTTAAGCGGTTACACTGCTTTCGAAATCTCAAGCCACCGTCCGGAAGCTTTAACCTTTATTTTTACCAGTAACAGGGCTTTATTAAACGCAGTAAGTTTACTTTGGGGTGTAAGAGGCTTCTACTATGATAAGTGGGAAAGTACCGATAACACCATTATTGAGGTTAACGAATTCTTAAAAAGCAAAAAATTGGTTAAACAAGGTGATATCATCATCAATACTGCCGCTATCCCAATGGAAGCAAAAGGTAAAACCAACATGTTAAAAATTACGGTTATAGATTAATTTCTAATATCATATTTATAAAATGCTCCTGATTTTAATCGGGAGCATTTTTTTTATCAATAAAAAATATACTTTTGCAATCCAGCACGGAGAGGTGTCAGAGTGGTCGATCGAGCACGCTTGGAAAGCGTGTGTACTGCAAGGTACCGCGGGTTCGAATCCCGCCCTCTCCGCCAGTTTAAATAACTAGGTTTATTAAAGGCTTTTAAAATAAATGATTGTTGTTTTTTTAGCTTTAACCATTTTAACTTCCAGTTTAAATATTAAAATTGCTTCTACAATAATGCAGCTTTTATATTGTTGAAGATATGCTTTTAAAAAAGTGGACACATTAAAAAACAGATTTGTTGAAAGCAATTTTCATTGAAAGGGGAAACGTGTTTTTGATAAACCCCATATACTTTAATACCGAAATTCCTTCTTTTAATTCATCGATGTTACTATAAAACCTACCTGACATCTTGTATTTCAATTTATGCTCTTTAACTAAATAAAAACACTTATAACTCCCATATTTATCTTTTACCACAGTGTCAGCATAACCATCGAAATAATTAAAAGGATAAGTTTTTGTGATGGGAAGTAAAAACATTTTAAAGGAAATTGTTTTTGAGTCGGGATCTATAACAGTCGTTTTATAGTTCAGTTTCATCTGCGCGATTATGTACAATGGTAAAATAACCGTAAGTAAAGTACTTAATAGACCTAAACCTGAAAATTGAGGTATAGGATGTTTGCCAAAGTGTGCCGCATAAAACAAAAACACACAAAGGATTAATAATCCTGTCATTACAAACTGGCCAATGAACTGATAATTGTCAAATTTTGATTTAATCATTCTTTAAATTATAGCTCACTAATATAAATTATTTATCCCTTTTTCTAATTAAAAGAATGCCTAAACTCCAAGGGCGATAAGCGCATTTTTGTTTTAAAGAATTTACTGAATGACTGTGGATGCTCAAACCCAGCTGGTAGGCAAATTTCACTCACCGACAATTCAGGCGTCGAAAGTTTTTCTTTTGCTTTTTCAACTAACTTTTCGTGAATAAGTTGCTAGGTATTTTGTCTAGTCAAAGCCCTAAGCATATCGCTTAAATAACGTGGCAAAACTTTGGCCTCTGCTGCGGGGTAATGCACCTAATTTTGTGTCCTTTTCTGTATTTCGCATAGTTGCAATAACGTTCTGGCATCTTCAATATTTAAGGCTGAGAAAAATTATTTGGAGGAAATAAGTGGATAATATAGTATTAATTATTGCCGCTTTGTTGTAAGGATAACGCCAATACTTCTACCATTATTGCGCTTGGAAAAATATAGTTAAAAAACGTTGTTTCGATACTTTATAGCTTCTATTTTTGGCTTTTTACTTCCTTTAAAATTGAGTTTAAGATGTTGATAAACAAAGCCGAACTGTTTTCGAATTGCTAAGGAAGAACTAAATATCTACCAGATAAAAAACGAAATAGAATGAGCAAATATGTAATTGGTTTTCAGGAAATCGACAGGTCTAATCTTTTAGAAGTTGGCGGTAAGGGCGCCAACCTCGGCGAATTATCAAAAATTGAAGGGATACAAGTGCCCGATGGCTTTTGCGTAACCACCGAATCGTATAAGAGGATAACCGAAAACAATCAAGAGTTAAATAGCTTGTTGAAAGAATTAGAAAACCTTAAAGTAGAAGAGCATTCAACGATCAGTAAAATTGGCGGAAAAATCCGGACACTAATCGAAAATTTACCTATTCACTATGATATATCCGAAAAAATTGAAAGTTATCTTAACAATTTTGACAAGCATGAAGCCTTTGCTATCCGATCTAGTGCTACCGCCGAAGACCTTCCATCAGCATCTTTTGCAGGTCAGCAGGATACCTACCTGAACATTATCGGAAAAACAGTCATCTTAAAACATATCAGCAAGTGCTGGGCATCATTATTTACCGATAGAGCGGTAATTTATCGCCTCCAGAACGGTTTTGACCATTGGAAAGTGCAATTATCTGTCGTTGTTCAGAAAATGGTTTTTCCGCAGGCAGCAGGAATATTATTTACGGCAGATCCGGTTTCAGGAAATCGGAGAATGTTATCTATTGATGCCAGTTTTGGATTAGGAGAGGCCATGGTTTCGGGCCTGGTAAATGCCGATAATTATCAGGTGTGCAGTGGCAGAATTATCAATAAAAAAATATCAACTAAGAAACTGGCTATTTATGCCTTAAAAGACGGTGGTACAAAATCTCAAGGGCTTTCAGCTGGAGAGCAAAATAGTCAAGTGCTTACAGATGAACAGATTTTACAGCTTGAGCAGCTGGGTAGAAAGATTGAGGAGCACTTCGGCCATCCACAAGACATCGAATGGTGTTTGGCTGATGGTAGGTTTTATATTGTTCAGAGTAGGCCAATCACTACATTATACCCAATCCCCGAAGGGAACGATCAGGGAAACCATGTTTACATATCTGTCGGACATCAGCAAATGATGACTGATGCCATGAAGCCATTAGGGCTATCGTTATGGCAGTTAAGGGCAGCCAGGCCAATGTTTAGTGCTGGCGGAAGGTTGTTTGTAGATGTAACGGATAGTCTGGCCACCGCAGCTGGGAGGACGAATTTATTAGATGCGATGGGGCAACATGATCCGCTCATAAAAGATGCATTGATCACCATCACAGAAAGAGGCGACTTTAAATGAGGCGTCAGTAGAAACACTAAAACAAAACATCCAAACGAAATCAGGACCAGGTCTTTTTGATTTTATCCTGGAAGACATCGAGCGATCAAAGAAGATGATATTTGATTCGCAACATATGGGGGTGATTATAGCCGCGATGAATGCTTCATCCTGGCTCAATGAAAAGATGGAAGAATGGTTGGGTGAAAAAAATCCGGCAGATACATTGTCTCAGTCGGCACCCAACAACATTACTTCAGAAATGGGCTTGGCATTATTGGATGTTGCAGATGTAATCCGTCCTTATCCAGAGATCATTAATTATTTACAAGAGGGAAAGGAGGATAATTTTTTAGATGACCTGATTCAATTTGATGGTGGAAAGGAAACGCGGAATGCAATCTATGCATATCTCGAAAAATACGGAATGCGGTGTGCGGGAGAAATTGATATTACGAACACACGCTGGAGCGAAAAACCATCGATATTAATTCCCTTAATCCTTAGCAATATCAAAAACTTTGAGCCCAATGCTGGTAAACGAAAATTTGAGCAGGGGAAACAGGAAGCTTTAAAAAAGGAAAATGAATTATTGAGTAGATTGGCTCATTTACCAGATGGTGAACAAAAAGCCCTGGAAACAAAGCAAATGATCAGTCTGCTCCGGAATTTTGCGGGTTATCGTGAATATCCCAAATACGGTATTGTTAACCGCTTTTTTGTTTATAAGGAGGCTTTACTAAAAGAAGTCGAAAAACTCGTAGATGCTCATGTTTTTCATGAAAAGGAAGATAGCTATTACCTCACTTTTGAAGAACTTTGTGAAGTGGTACGCACGCATCAAGTTGATTACCAGCTTATTGTTGAACGAAAAGAAGAGTACTGCAAATACGAGAAACTTACGCCGCCACGGGTAATTACCTCTGATGGCGAAGTTATTACGGGTAAATACAATCGCGAGAACCTTCCGGCAGAGGCAATTGTAGGTTTAGCGGTTTCTTCAGGAATGATTGAAGGACGGGCACGCGTAATCCTAAACATGGAAGATGCCGATCTGGAAGATGGAGATATACTGGTTACCTCATTTACCGACCCAAGTTGGACCCCATTGTTCGTCTCAATAAAAGGCCTGGTTACCGAAGTTGGGGGATTAATGACACATGGTGCCGTGATTGCAAGAGAATATGGCCTGCCGGCGGTGGTTGGCGTAGAAAATGCCACCAAACTGATCAAAGACAGGCAGCGTATTCGAGTTAACGGAACAGATGGTTATATAGAGATCTTATAACCTCCTTGCTGCTCTTTCTGGCGACCAACGGCTCACAAGAATAACCTTGTTTACACATTTCTATTATCAAAAATATCTTTCAGGTAAACGTCCAGGGTAACCAAAAGGTAACCAAAGGGTTAACATGGTGCAAAATAAATTGTATGATAAAAAAAATTGTGGAAAGCTATACTCCCAGCGCTGTGCCCTTCACGCCTCTCTCCGTATTCTTTGTGGTTAAAAACGATATACCACCTAAATTTGTATCATGATTAATACTAATCATTTCCTAAAACAGTCTTATTTTTAGCGCAAGATTAACTAACATGATGAATAAATATTGGCTTACCGTAACGGCTTGTACTTTGGCCATTACCGCAAATGCTCAGCAGAAGTCCCTAACCGTTAAAGATTACGAAAGGGCGGAATGTTTTATGAGCTATAATACCGCAAAGTATATCGACCATGCCAGCGTGCAACCTAACTGGCTGGAGCATGATAAATTCTGGTATACTACTAAAACGAATGGCACTGAACAGACTTTTTTGGTAGATCCGGTAAAGAAAACAAAAACTTTAACTACCGATTATAAAGGCAGTGCAACACCATCTCGACGTGGGGCCAGCCGGAATGAAGTTCTATCTCCCGATGGAAAAAAAGCCATTTTAATTAAAGATTATAACCTTTTTGTTAAAGATATAGCCACTGGAAAATTAACGCAATTGACCACTGACGGCATTAAGGATTATGGTTATGCTACCGATAATGCAGGATGGAAACATAGCGATGCGCCAATTTTGCGCTGGTCGCCAGATTCGAAAAAGATAGCCACTTTCCAACAAGACCAAAGAAACTCGAAAGATATGTATCTGGTAACCACAAATGTGGGCGCGCCAGTATTAAAAGCCTGGAAATATCCTTTACCAGGCGATAAACAGATTGCAACCATTAGAAGAGTGGTGATTGATGTAGAAAAGAGATTATCTGGTATTCGGAAAGAGATAACTGGGGTCATTTATACTTATATGATGCTACCAATGGAAAATTGAAGAACCAGATTACGAAAGGCGATTTCGTAGTTACCCGTTTAGTTAAAGTAGACGAAAAAACACGTACGCTTTACTTCATGGCCAACGGCCGCGAAAAAGGAAATCCTTATTTCAGCCATTTATACAAAATCGGTTTCGATGGAAAAAATTTAGCATCGTTAACCCCCGAAGAAGGTAATCATCAGGTGGTATTTTCTCCATCGTTCGAATATTTTGTAGACACTTATTCACAACCAGATGTACCAGCCGTTACGGTTCTAAGAAGTATCAGCGGAAAACTGATCAACACCTTAGAGAAAACAGATGTATCCAGGTTAACTGCTACAGGCTGGAAAGCTCCTATCCCCGTTTCTGTTAAAGCCAAGGATGGTAAAACTGATATCTACGGGCTGGTTTTCACACCGACAAAAATGGATGCTGGCCAGAAATATCCAGTTATCGATTATATTTATCCAGGTCCTCAGGGTGGTAGCGTAGGCAGTTGGTCTTTTGCTGCCTCACGTGGCGATAATCAGGCTTTGGCCGAGCTAGGCTTTATTGTAGTGGTAATAGAAGGGACCAGTAACCCAGACCGCTCTAAAAGTTTTCATGATATGAGCTATGGCAATATGGCTGAGAATACTTTACCCGATCAGATAGCGGCTATCAGGCAGCTCTCTGCTAAATATCCTATTGATACGACAAAAGTCGGTATCTGGGGACACTCGGGCGGAGGTTTTGCCACAGCTGCGGCCATGTTCCGTTATCCGGATTTCTTTAAAGTAGGAATTTCCGAATCAGGTAATCATGACAATAGAAACTACGAGGACGATTGGGGCGAACGTTACAATGGTTTGGTAGAAAACGCCGATTATGAAGCACAAGCCAACCAGAACTATGCTAAAAACCTAAAAGGGAAACTGATGTTGGTTCATGGTATGATGGATGATAACGTGCCGCCTTACAACACATTATTGGTTGTAGAGGCATTAGAAAAAGCAAATAAATCTTTCGATCTGGTTATTTTTCCAAATAGTGCACATGGTTATGGTGAATACTCACCTTATATGATGCGTCGTCGTTGGGATTATTTTGTACAACATCTTTTAGGAACAGAACCACCTAAAGATTATCAAATGAAAGCCAGTGTAAAATAACTTTAAGAGCAACCTAATCAGTTGCTCTTTTTGTTTATATTACCTTAGCAATGAAACAAAGTACCTCTTTTTTAGCTTTTGTTTATTAAGCAAATCATATTATGGGAAAAACCAGAGATCAGAATAATGTAATCATAACCGGTGCTACTGGGATGGTTGGCGAAGGGGTATTAATGCAGTGCCTAAACAGCCCTGAAATTGATACTGTTTTAGTGATTAACCGCAAGCCATGTGGTTATAGCCATCCAAAGCTTAAAGAGATCATCCATCCCGATTTTTTCGATTTTTCGCAGATTGAAAATCAGCTTTCGGGTTACAATGCATGTTTTTTTTGTTTAGGGATTACTTCGGTAGGTGTTAATAACGATATCTATTACAAAATGACTTATACGCTAACCATGCATGTTGCAGAAACGTTAAGTAAGCTAAATGAGGGGATGACTTTTTGTTATGTTTCCGGTGGAGGAACCAATGAAAATGGACGGTTGAAATGGGCACAGGTAAAGGGTAAAACAGAGCATGATTTAATGAAATTGCCTTTCGGGCAGGTGTTTAATTTTCGCCCGGGTTTTATTAAGCCGCTGCCAGGACAAAAATATGCCCATAAATTTTATAAATATATCAATTGGTTATTTCCTATTGGAAGGGCCGTTTATCCAGATGGGTTTTGCACTATGGCCGAACTGGGCAATGCCATGATTAATACTTTAAACCATAATGGCGAGCGGAGGATTTTAGAAGGAAAAAACATTATTGCCTTGTCAAAAGAATAAGCCCGGGTGCTGCAATGAGCTCCCGGGCTTATAATTATCAGCTCCTTATAGACCAGTTTAGGTTTGTTTAGTTGTTTTTTAGCAAATTTTAATATAATACAGCAGTAGCATCTTTATCTTTTTGCGATAATACTGTGGCACCCGATCCACATTGGCCACCATTCATAAGAGATAAGGCATCCGTTCCGGTAACACCAGGAACATTTGTAGCGGTCGATTCGCCCTGAGCTGCCCAGTTGGTATGTCTGAAAGAAATACAGTGACCGAATTCATGGCATATTGTTCTGGCACGTTGGGCAAACGAATTACCAGCAATGTAATTTTTATTGATTTTAACCAAAGCACCTGCACTTCCTCCCGAAGGGAACTGTCCTTGCCCACAAACACCATTTCCTAAATTTTCATCTTTGATCAGGATATCATAAGGTGCTGTAGTTACCACGCTAAAACGTAAGGTCGAATTTGGAACACCATTCCATTGCGCAATAGCACTATTGATCTCGCTGCCCATAGAAGTCATAGACGGATCTACAAAAATTCTAATGTTTAGCTTTTTAGTGCTGTTTACAATGCTTCCGGTATAATACTGCTCAGTTTTAGCGCCAGCGCCATTAGCAGGGATTTCCATGTTTTTGGGGAATGTAATATCTTCTTCTACGATAAATTCATTTCCATTATCAACAATACTTGTTGCAGGGAAGCCCAGGTCTTTAATGTACTGCAAAACTTTGTCCGAATTTTTTACCGTTTCTTGAGGCTCAGTGATCGATTCCTGATTTTTTTTACAGGCTGCAATTACCACTGCCACCATGGCAACGATGGCAATCTTTTTTAGATTATTTTTCATGAAGTTTAAGTTAGTTAAGTCCTTTCGGAGCTGATAAACAAATGTAACAGAACTTGTTACATTAATTTTGGCTGTAGGATAATTTTACACGAAAACATAATCAATATGCTTTGTAATGTTTTAAATTTATGTTTGTATTTAAAAATTTACATAAACAATCTGTTTTATCGATAATATTTTAGTTAAATAAGAGTCGTCAAAGAAAAACAAGATTAATTCCATGTCGCTTACCAACCAAAAAAAACATACTACCGGTTAATTCTTCTTACCTTGCCAAATTATGGCCAAAAAAGCCCAAATTTTATAATATGCAAAATGAGAGTATAGCCTTACAGGCGAAAGTGTTTTTATATCATTTAAACAATGCCAACAACGAAAATGGTTTTCGGACCAAAGAATCGTGGAAGTTTAGCCAGGTAAGTGAGCAGGGAAAGGCAGAAATAGAGCACGATTTCTTCCCTACGGTTTCTGTTCAGGTAGACCCAAAAAAGATACATGATTTTGCAGCAAGCGTATTATCACAGCTTAAGGAACAACCTAAAATTAATGTGCCAGATCTTAATGTTAGTATCCAAACCGGATCAGAATATTTTATTGCTTTTTCTCCTGACAGGATGATCAGGTAAGAGGGGGAAATGCATGATGGGAAATGTAAACTGAAATGAAGAAAACACTTTATTTTAAAAATATTTTTATGTTGATTTTTACACTGCCATAGGGTTGTCAGTCGCCTGTATTTTCTTTGTGTAACTAAAACAAAAAAGACATGGTACAGGAACAATTATTCGCAGAAACAATGGAAGAAACTTCCCTTGTGTATTTAATGAAAAATTATGCAAACTATAATTTCTGGGCAAATTTAACCTTGGTAAATTGGTTAAAAAATCATCCTGAAGAGTTATTGGAGCAGGAAGTATTATCGAGTTTTAAAAGTGTGAAGTTAACGCTTGCCCATATTTTACAGGCACAGGAGTATTGGTATTCAATTCTCACTAAAACCGAATTCGAATTTCGCGAATATGGAAGTTTGAATGATATTTTTAATGCGCTGTTGAAACAGTCAGAAAACTTAGCCGTTTATATTACTGCAATCAGTGAAGATAGATTTAATGAGAAAACAGAAATTCAAAGTCCTTGGTTTACTTCCGACTTTCAGAATTTTGAATATGTGTTACATGTGTTCAACCACAGTACCTACCATCGTGGCCAGATCATTACCATTTGCCATAATTTAGGAATAACGGGTGCCCCTATGACGGATTATAATTTCTATAATGTAATGGCGAAATAAAATACCATTCGTTAAATAATGACTTGTCGGAAAATCTCATTCAATAAGGATCTTCCGACAAGCTTTTTGGTATATTAAGTTGCCTATAGTTACTTTTTGTTATCGTATTTTCTTTGATTGTCCTTGTTGGAAGTTTGATCTGACCGTTGACCGCCTCCATTGGTTATTCCCTGGATTTTTTTATCTGTTTTAACATCGTGGTTAGCTCTGTCAGCTATTGAACTGCCCTGAACTGTTGGATTGTTTTTTGGTGTGCTCGTATTTTTCATAACTCAAAGATTTAGTGAATAATTGCAAAGCGCTATGATAACAACCAATGTGGGATTGGATATGTTTTGATTTTTTGAAATTCTAATATTTCTCATGGCGTAGTCCGTCATCCCCAACTTGATCGGGAATCGTAATGCAATAAGCTTTAAGATTCTCTCCTTCGAGGGAATGACGCTCGACTAAGGAAACCTAGTACAACAAAAATATGGTAGGCTGTTTATGAAGATCTATCTCCTCTTTGCGCCAATTATAAACACTTTGAGTTTTAATAAATTCATCTTCTGCAGTAAGATTGCTAGCTACACAAACCTGTGT
>NZ_JBFTRT010000411.1:0-4711 GCF_056399685.1 Pedobacter sp. 01N416 | reverse complement strand
ATATTGATGTGAGTTGCGGGCATAACAATAGGTACAGCCATGTTCGCAGCCCTGATAGGGATTTAAAGAATAAGCCATGCCTACATCGGGGCTGTCAACTTTGTTTACAATGGTTTTCGAATTTTCAAAAATAAAGGAGGTTTTACGATCACTTTCCTCCCAATCGTCTATTCCTTCATCATGTTCCTTTACATAAACATCCTTTAAAAATTTGTTATGTGGATTAACTTGAGCGCCTCGTCCTTTAAAATATTGTTTTTCTTCTTCGCCAATCATAGATTAAAATTACTAAAAATATTAGTAATTTTGATTTCTAAGATTAGCTACTTTTCAACATTTTTAGTTTAGATCAATCTTCTACCTTACCTCAGCTATCTCACATTACTTAATCTTAGGTAGCGGAATATAATCCATCGGCACCATATCGGCCACTTTTTCATAAGCCCAGAAACCTTCGTATAAGAGCGATCGGGAGTCGTAAATGCCACCATTTTCATAGAAACGTACGCCTTCGCCGGTTAAGTTGGCTACCGAAATTTCATTTTCGGGTACATCCAAAGGCCTGAAGATCCAAAATCCGGTATTAGAATAAGCCAGAGATTCTTTTTCTTTGGTGTATTGGATCAGCAATGCATCTGTATAACTAAGGTATTTTAAGTTCTGGTTAAAATAGTGCACTAATGTATCGGTAAGCACCTCTGCTCTCGAAAATTTATCAATGGTTCGGGGCATTTCTTTTTGTTTGGTCCAAAAGGCGAGCAATGCGGTATCTATTTTACCTTTATTCTGCCTAATGCCCGTTTTCTCGGGTACGGCCTTAATCTTTTCTAAATTGGCATTAATTAAATATTCAGGATAGCGGTTAGGGTTAGGCACTTTTACCATTTTGTTGATGATAAATCCTTCCTCTTGTGTTTTGTTGGCATAAAGCGAACGGAAGAAATGTTGCGAAGAACCATAATACGCGACCTCTCTGGCGGCGATATACTTTTTCTTCTTAGCTGCCGATGCTTTTAATTCCTCAAAAAACGGGTGACCGGAATAGTAAATAATGTGTGTTCTTGAGTTATACTCGAAACGGTCGAGCATATATTTTAGCCGGTAACCTAAAGCTTTATTCTCTACAATCAGAAACTCGGTTGTAGAAACCGTTAAAGTACTTTTGGTAATGTCGAAATCTACATTTAAAACCTGCGGATTTAATATCTTACACTGTGAGGCATTTGGGGTTTTACCAATAAAAAAATCTTTAAACTGGTTAATATATTTCTGACGGTTAGGATCGGCCCTAATTACAACTTCTTCCAGTTGCGCAACATTTTCTTTCAAAACCAGCTCCACCTGCACCGATTTATCGGAAATAATTACACTTTTAGAATAGGGGAGGTAACCAACCAGCTGAACGAGTAGATCATAACTGCCAGGTTTTAGATTTGATAATTTAAATCGTCCATCGTTATCAGCCACCGTAGCAATTTTATATCCACTTAAATAGATGCTTGCGCCAGGTAATCCATCTTTTTGATCCCTAACCAAACCACTAATGGAGAAGGTGTTTTGAGCAATGGCATTAGTACCCAGCATGATTAGCGTAAGGGCTACTAAAAGGCTTTTAATCATAGAGACGAATGTAACCAAAAGGCGTAATATTTATTAAAAACGTAAAAGATTTTTAACAATTTTAACATTTGATAGTGATCGTCATTTCGAGTGGAGTGCAACCTAGTTGAGAACCCGAAGGCGCTGCTAAGCAAAATCTTGCTAGATAGATCTCTCCATTCCGCGTTGCTCCATCCGATAGCTATCGGATCGAGATGACGATTATTTCCAAAATAGATCAGGTTCATCATAAAGATTGTTTTCTATTTGAAACGAAAGGTCTGTTTTTCATGGCTAGAGCAGTCCCGCCATCGCTTGTAGTCCTCGTTACGCTACGCTTCACTGTGGGCTACCCGCTCTGTCGGGTTTATTAACATTGGCAGGTGCTGCGTGGTTCCAAAACCCTCAATAGTATTACTGGCCTTTGCCAGCTAAACCCGACCAAAGTGAAAAACCCACAGCCCGAAACATGAGGGCGAGGATTTGTAACGAAGGGCGGGACTTTTGAAACCAAAAAAACACTGTATTGGCTTTTCAAAAAAAGAAGAAATGGCGTTTGGTAGTTGTCTCTCTTGCTGTATTAACGATATTTCTACTTTTTTCCCACTCCATTAACCGGCGGCAAATAATCCATTGGTACACTGTCGGCAATTTTTTCCCAGCCCCAGTAACCTGAATAAATCATCGAACGAGGGTTGTAAATAGATCCGTTTTCGTAAAAATATACCGGAACAACTTGCAAGGTGACGGTAGAAATCTGGTAATCTGGCATATCTAATGGTCGTGCAATAGACAGGCCGATCCGGTTGGCGTAAGAAGGATCTTCCCTTTCTTTGGTGTAAACAACATAAAGTTGATCAGTAAAATTGAAGCTTTTAATACTTTGATTCTCCACATGTACCAATGTATCCTGCGTTACAGGAGCACGGCTTAAAATAGAAATCCCATTTGGGAGATTTTTCTTTTTTATCCAATAGCTCAAAGAATCTCCAGACGTAAAAGTTAATGTGCGTGTTAAGCCATCCTGTACTTTTGTTAAGCGTTTAATATTGGCGTTAATCATACTGTCGGAAGGTTTATCCGGATTTGGTATGCTAATCAGTTTATTAATAATAAATCCCTCTTCGGTGGCGCGGTGATAATAAATGGATCTAAAAAAGTGTTGTGGAGAACCTAAATAACTGGTAATCCGCTTTTGCTCCCAAATTTTCTTCCGGCGTGCCGATCCTTTTAAATCTTCGTAATACGGGAAACCTTCATAATAAATGATCCTGGTTTTGCTGTCGTATTCAAAATTGTTCAGCAGGTACTTAATGCGGTATCCAAGCGCCTTGTTTTCAATAATCAGAAATTGGGTGGTTTTTACCGTAAGTTTATGTTCCTCTTTATCGTAATCGATAATCAGTACGTTCGGATTGATGAGTTTACATTGCGCTGCATTGGGGGTGGTGCCAATAAAATACCCTTTAAACATGGCAATATAATGTTCCCTGTTCGGATCGGGTTTAATGGTTACTTCGGCCAATTGGGTTATACTTTCTTCGAGGATAAGATCAAGTTTTACAGCTTTATCAGCAATCACTACATTTTTGTTTAAAGCTTTATAGCCGATTAATTGTACTAAAATATCGTAGTTACCAGGTTTTAGTGGTAGGGTGTAGGTGCCGTCATTGTTAGAAACTGTTGCAATTTTATAACCGCTTACATATACGCCAGCTCCGGGTAAAGGCTCACCACGTTTATCTTTTACCATGCCCGAAAGGATATAACTTTGTTGTGCAGAACAAAATTTACCGATAGTTAATAATGAAAGTAGAAGTAGAAAAGATTTCATTGATTAAATATAAACTAATTATTTAGTTTTGTTTAATGCCTGACGTAAAATTATTGGTGCTTTTCTTTTAGCTGTCAGATAGGATGATGCAAATCTTCAATAATCTTATTTACAATCTGTCAGATGGTAACATCTGACAGCACATCGATTAAGGATGCAAAAGAATTAGCGGTAATACTGTGGTCTGTGTCCTCACAGACCACTAATTTTACTGATTTTGATTTGATATGAAAACGGTCTGTGGGGACACAGACCGCGGAATTAATATGATAAATTAAGCCAATAATTCTTTCGCATTTTCAATTGCTGATGCACCTGGATTTTTCCCACTTAACATTTCGGCAATTACACCAATACGTTCTTCTTGTTTAAGTTTACGGATGCCTGTTGTGGTTTTTCCGCGGTCTTCATTTTTATGAACAAAGTAATGTGATATGCCTTTAGCCGCGATTTGGGGTAGGTGCGTTATCGAAATTACCTGCATATTCTGTCCTAAATCGGCAATTACTTCTCCAACTTTTAATGCGGTTTCACCAGAAATTCCGGTATCAATCTCGTCGAAAATAATGGTTGGTAACGAAGTGTGTTTCGCCAATAAAGCTTTTATAGCCAACATCAGTCGCGATAACTCACCACCAGATGCTACTTTATTTACCGGGGCAGGGGCTTGGCCAGCATTGGCTGTAAAGAGCAGATTGATTTCATCTAAACCATCTTTATTCAATTCGTTCAACACTTTTTGGTCTAAAACCAATTTAGCATTAAGCATACCTACCTGTTTCAAAGTAATACCGGTTTGTTCCTCAACCACTTTAATTGCTTTCTTGCGGTTGGCACTCAATTGGTCAGCCTGTTTATGTAGTTCTATTTTAAGCTGATCGATTTCTTTCTGCAGTTTTTCGATATGCTCATCAGAAGATAACAGCTTGTTCAGGTTTTCTTCCAACTGATTTTGAAATGCCAGCAATTCTATATTATTGGCAAGCCTATGTTTTTGTTGCAGGGTATAAAACAGATCTAACCTTTGGTTTACAATTTCTAACCGATCGGCACTGTGTATGGTATTTCCCTCTATTGTAGAAACTTCATCGGTAATGTCTTTTATTTCAATAATCGACGAGCGTAAACGTTCATACAGCACATTAATTGCAGGATCGAACTTTTCTATACTTTGAAGTTGTAATGAAGCTTCTTTTAATATCTGGAGGGCAGAAGGTTCACTTTCGTTAATTAAACCGGAAGCGGTAAGTAAAGCTCTTTTTATGGTTTCGGCATGTG
>NZ_JBFTRT010000410.1:0-4724 GCF_056399685.1 Pedobacter sp. 01N416 | reverse complement strand
AAAATCTGATTAGTGCGGACAAACAATCAGTTGGCGGGCGGAAAGCCTAAACATCCAACAAATTACTTCAATATCTGCTCCGCGGTTCAAAATTTTGTTTGATCGGTTAAACAAATCACAGTTTATTAACGTATTTACAACGATTGTAACATTTGCGTTAATTTTTGGGCAATACGTGTTAAAATCATCGTTCTATCTGGCTTCTTATAAACCTAATTTTGGTCATATTACTAACTAAACTGAATACAATGACCAGATTAAAGATTACTTTGTTCATTTTGACCATGCTCTGTTGCATACAGATTTATGGTCAAACGTCGCTGATTGGTGGCAAGATTACAGATGCGTCGGGGCTGCCAATCCCAGGCATATCGGTAAAAGTTAAAGGAACCGCTATTGGCACCTCTTCCGATGCGAAAGGGGTTTTTTCAATTAAAAGTGCAAATCCAGCTACACTGGTTTTTAGTGGAATTGGTTATACAACCAAAGAATTTGCTTATAGCGGGCAAAGCAACATAACCATAACATTAAGTGAAGACCAGCAAAGCCTGAATGAGATTGTAGTAACTGCATTAGGTGTAAAGCGGGAAAAACGTAACCTCACCTATAGTTCTCAAGAGGTAAAAGGCGAGCAATTGACCCAGACAAAAGAGCCTAACCTGGTAAATGCATTGGCAGGTAAAGTTTCTGGTGTGCAAATTACAAGTTCGTCGGGCACTCCAGGGAGTTCATCGCGTATTGTAATTAGGGGTGCTAATTCTCTTTATGGCAACAATGAAGCTTTGATGGTAATCGATGGTATTCCGGTTAACAATGATGAAACCGGTAACCTCAACTCGGGTCCCGGTACCAACCGAATTGCCGATCTTGATCCTAATATTATTGAAAGCATTAATGTGTTAAAAGGTGGTGCAGCAACAGCGCTATATGGATCTGATGGTGCAAAAGGAGTAATTATTATCACTACAAAAGCAGGCAGCCTGAATAAAAAGCCTGGTATTAGTTTTTCTTCTTCTTTTTCAATGGAGAAACCACTGTTGCCAGAAATTCAGAATAAATATTCACTTGGCTCAAATGGCGTATATTTTGATGGTGTGAACCAAAAAACGAGTACATCGTGGGGAGCAAGAATGGATACCTTAAAAATTAACGGCCAGCCTGCACAGGTATATGATCAGTCTGATTTATTCTTTAAAACCGGAAAAACATATACCAACACGGTAGCCGTAAACGGAGGTGGGGCTTACAACTCTTATTTTATATCGTATACCAATTTTGCTCAGGATGGAACGGTACCTACCACTTCTTTCGACCGAAATACTGTTTTTGGGAAATTCACCACGCAAATTATTAAAGATCTGAATGTTACGTTCTCTTTAAATTACGCCAATACCAAAAACCGTCGGTTACCTGAAGGTTATGCCTTGGAAAGTCCAGTGTGGACCATTTTTTCTGCCCCAGTTTCTTACAACCTGCAGCCTTCGGTAAACCCTGATGGAAGTCAGCGTTTATACCGTTTCTCGCGTAATAATCCTTACTGGGTATTAGATAATATCAGTAATACATCAGTTGTGAACCGTTTTCTACCGACATTTACAGCCGATTATAAACCCTTAAACTGGTTAACCATTACTGAGCGTTTTGGTGCCGATGTTTATGTTGAACAGGGCAAATATCATGAATCGTTACTCTCGGTTTCGAACCCTAATGGCCGGATTGTAAACAGAAATAGCAATTTCAGGCAATATAATAATGACCTGATCATCGGTGCCAACAAAAGTTTTGGCGATTTTACCATCGATGCACTATTGGGTAACAACATATTATCAACCTATAGTGAAATTGGCAATGCCAACGGACTAGGCATAACTGTTCCGGGATTTGGTAACATCGGATCTACATCAACCGTGCAATTTACAGAAACAAGTTATCTCTCCAGAAAAATAGGATTCTATTTACAGTCTAATATAGATTATAAAAAGTTTTTAATCCTCTCTCTTACAGGAAGATACGACGGAACTTCGGTACTGTCCAAAAACAACAGTTTTTATCCTTATGGCTCTGCTGCTACGAGTTTTATCTTTTCCAATTTCTTTTCGAAAGAACTTTCTGATGTCATGAGCTTCGGAAAATTAAGATTATCCTACAGCACAGTGGGGAATGCGAGCATTGGGCCATACAACCTCCTTACCCCATACGAATCACAGACGGTAAGAAACATTGCCTTTCCCTATCAGGGGCAGTCGGGCTTTTTGATCAGTCAAAACCTAAGCGATCCGAACTTAAAAAATGAGCGGATCAACGAATTTGAAATTGGTTTAGAAACAGGTTTCTTTAAAAACCGTTTAAGCCTGGAGGTTACCTATTTCTATAAAAAGACAAAAAACGGGATCATTCCCACCGTAGCACTGGCACCATCAAGCGGCTTTAACACTACCAGTGTAAATACAGCCTTAATGCGTAACAGGGGTGTCGAGCTGCTTTTAAATGCAAAACCCATAAAAACGGAGAATTTTAGCTGGGATTTGACCCTGAATTATAGCAGGATCAGAAATAAGGTCTTTTCGATTTACAAGGAACTGAAACAGGTTGGCAACGGGTTTACCACTGTTTTTCCAAACCAGCCATATGGGGTAATTTATGGTACCCGTTATGCCAGAAACAGTGAAGGGAAACTATTAATCGGTAATGATGGGTTACCATTTGCTGCAGACGAACAAGGCATAATCGGCGATATCAATCCGGATTGGATGGGCGGTATTGTTAATAATTTCAAGTATAAGCAGTTTACTTTGAGTTTCTCCTTTGACATGAAAAAGGGAGGCGATATTCAAAACAATGTTGATGGTTACGGATATTTCTATGGTACACCAAAAGTTACCGAAGACCGTGGTCCACGTATTGTTGAAGGTGTAAATGCGACTACAGGTTTGCCCAATACGGTGTCTGTTTCAGGACAAGCCTATTATCAACGAGCTAATGGTGTATTGGAATCCGTTATCCAAGATGGTACTTATGTAAAATTGAGAAATGTTAGCATGGGCTATAACCTAAAGCCAACATGGCTGCAAAAAACGCCTTTCAAAACTATTGGTTTGCAGGTTACGGGTAGAAATTTATGGATATATGCACCACACTTTACAGGTGGCGATCCAGAAGTAAGTTCTTTTGGTTCTTCAAACGGATCTCAAGGGATTTATTCCTTCTCAACCCCAACATCCCGCTCGGTAGATTTCAGTTTAAAATTAACATTATAGGCCCAATACATAAAAAAGAATCAACATGAAAAAGATATATTTCATTTTAAGTTTTGCATTTATGATGGCTTTTGCCGGGTGCAAAAAATACATAGATGTTAACTATGACCCCAACAGACCGATTGATGTTAAAGAATCGCTCATGTTACCACCTATACAAATGCTGATTTCGCAGAATATCAATGCATCAGGCGATGGGAATTTAAGTGTAGTGCTACAGCAATACCTACAGGTAATGGCACTGAACCAGGTAGCCCCAAATTTTGGTACTTATCAGATGTACAATATTGATATGGACGGCGATTGGAGCAACGTATACGTGCGCACGCTGAACAACCTAGGCCTCCTAAATGTAAAAGCAGCTGCAAACGGCAATTTTAATTATACTGCGATTTCTAAAATACTCACTGCGTATACTTTGGGCTACGCAACCGATGCATGGGGAGATATCCCCTATAGTCAGGCTTTCAAGGGAATTGATGTAGCCAATCCTACTTACGATACCCAGCAACAAATATATACCCAGATACAGCGCTTGTTAGATGATGGGATTATAGATATCGGTCGCAATGCCGGTTTGACACCTGGCAGTGACGATCTGATGTACTCAGGTGATATGACCAAATGGAAAAAACTCGCCTACACGTTAAAAGCACGTTATTACATGCACCTGAGTAAAGCGCCTGGAAATACAGCTTCTGCGCAGGCACAGCTGGCTTTGACTGCACTAACTAATGGTATGCAGAGCAACGATGATGATGCTAAAATTGCTTTCAGTGGTGCAGCAGGGGCCGAAAATCCATGGCAACAGAATTTTTTACCAGGTACTACATTTGTACTTGCCAACACCTTTGTTGATGCTTTTACTACCAGAAACGATCCAAGATTAAGCAAAATGGTTAAACCCGCCAAACAAACCGGTTTATATACTGGCCGGCAGATCGGTTTAGACGAAATTGGAAGTCTGGAGGCTTACTCAATCCCTGCCGATTTTTACGCGGGTGCCAATGCCAATAATTATCTGGTAAATTATACCGAGGCATTATTTATAAAAGCCGAAGCCACGCTGGTGATATCGGGTTTTGCAGCTGCACAACCTTTTTATCAGGATGGCATCAAACAGCACATGACTAAGGTAGGGGTGAGCACAACTGATATGGATACCTATATTGCTTCGCGGGGGACACTCAACAGTACAAATGCGCTCCGTTTAATTATGGAAGAAAAGTCGGTTGCAAACTTTCTTAATGCTGAAAATTATACAGATTGGCGCCGTACCGGATTCCCGGCTTTAACCAAAGTTAAAAATGCACTCTCTGAAATTCCAAGAAGGGTACTTTACCCAAATACCGAAATTACAGCAAACCCACAGCCGCAACAAAAGGCTAAAATTACCGATAGGTTATGGTGGGATGTTAATTAAATAAGTGCTGGTTAGTTGATCATGTTGAGGATACCCGATTGGGT
>NZ_JBFTRT010000409.1:0-4737 GCF_056399685.1 Pedobacter sp. 01N416 | reverse complement strand
TTCTAGAGGCGGTGCTAAAAGATTATAACCACCTTACTGCTACAATGGCCTAGTTAAGCAGCGAGATAGTTGAATGGTGTATAGGGCAAATTTCTGGCGATCCAGAATATCATTACGATAGCAAAAATTACTTTAGGTGTATTTGGGTTATACCAAAAGCGCATTACCAGGTTCTTCTTTGTTGAAAAAGAATAAATTTTGAAAGCCAGCTGGGTAATAAGTAGTGGTAAGCTGAGTACAAGGAGTAGATTATATCCTGCAGCTTTTTGAATATCGAGGTGAAGCAGGGCATGTATTGCCCTTTGTGAACCGCAACCAGGGCAATCGAGGTGTAAATATTTGTGAAAAGGGCATTCCGGAAAGAAATTGTACATCTCAGGATTAAATTTATAGTAAATTATCACAAGTGCTAACCCTATAACGATTCCTAAGATGTACATTAATTTCATCTATCTGTAATTACTCATCATGGCACCGCCAAAACCTAGCACCACAAAAAATAATATATATAAGACATAAACTCCAATTCCAATAAAGAATCCAATTTTTGTCCATTTGCCAGCGGCTTGAGAGGCTGCCTGAGCCCCTGCATAGTCGCCCATGGCATATTTACTATTAACATTAGCCGCATTTACAATACCAGCTATTCCAAAAGGCAGGCAGCAGAATAATGTAACCAGAATTGATTCTACAAGCCAGTTCTTTGGCGCTGGGCCTTGATTTCCGAATGGTGTTTGTCCAAACGGTTGCTGACCGAAGGGTGCTTGTTCTTGAGGTTTTTGATCTTCCATAGTATCAACTTTTAAGTGTATTAATTTAAATAGTTAAACTAAAATATATTTTTTAATTTAAAAACAGCATAAACAAACGTTTAATTATTTCAATACATTTGCCACTTTTGGTAATAAAGCGGTTGCCCATTCGGTGTACATTTTAGCGCTTGGGTGCAACCCGTCGCTCGCCACTAACGATAAATTTGTTGCAGCATTTCGAGATGCCGGTGTAATGTTGGTATAGTTTACGCCAGCTGAAAGCGTGATTTCTTGGTTTGCAGCGTTAAAGCTATCGATTTCATTGGCAATAGTTTGTGGATTTCGCCCCGAGTTTTTGCCAAAGGGCGTAGCGCCCCAATCTGGAATAGAAACTACAAAAACCTTATTCTTGTTGCCTCCGGCAAAAGCGATTGCCGTTTGTAACAATTCTGTGAACTCCTTTTTGTAAGTATTTATCGGATAACCCCGATATTGATTGTTTACACCAATTAAGAGTGTAACAAAACTATAGGTGCCTGTTAAATTCTCTTTTTTTATAGCGCCCTGCAGCTCATCTGTAGTCCAACCGGTAACCGCAATAATTTTTGGATTTGCTACAGTGCTGCCTTGAGCTTTTAATAAACTTTGAAGCTGATAAGGAAAAGATTCTGCCTGTTTAACCGATTCGCCAATGGTATAAGAATCGCCAAGTGCCAGATATGTAAAATCACCTTCTCCATTTGAAGAAGCGTTTGTTCGGTCGATAACGGGTTCAGTAGGCATAGGCTGTTGTTTTGTGCAGCCCGAAGTTAAGAAAGAAAATAAAATGGCGCTTAATAAAATCTTCATAGCTTAATCTACGAATTAGCGTTCGGTTTAGTTTTATTCAACCAATTAAATCAGCTGCATTTTAAAGAGCTCGGCAATATGATTCTTTAATTTTCCTTTTACCTCTTCCATATCAAGATGATAACCCAGCTCCTTTGCTAAAGAAGTTACAGCCTTATCATCGATGCCGCAGGGCACAATATTTTTAAAGTAATCTAAATCTACATTTACATTAAAGGCAAAACCGTGCATGGTAACCCAACGGCTGCAACGAACACCCATGGCACATATTTTACGAGCCTTTTCGTTATCGGCATCTAACCACACCCCCGTAAAACCGGGATAACGGCCAGCTTCTATCCCATAATCTTTTAAGGTAAGGATAACGGCTTCTTCCAGCGTGCGTAAATATAAATGTATGTCGGTAAAGAAATTATCAAGATCAAGAATAGGGTAGCCCACTAGCTGCCCCGGACCATGATAAGTAATATCGCCGCCCCGGTTTATTTTATAGTAGGTTGCCTGTTTATCTTTTAATCCCTGCTCATCCAATAATAAATTTTCGGGATGCCCGCTTTTACCTAAGGTGTAAACATGTGGGTGCTCGCAAAATACAAGATGGTTTGGGGTAGGCTTATTGGTATTGTTTACACGGTTTTCTGTCTTAATGGCCACCGTTTTATTTAACAGATCTTCCTGTTTATCCCAAGCTTCCTGATAGTCTGTTAAGCCCCAGTCTGTAAAAATAGTTGGCTTTAAATCTGTTGCAATTGCTTTTTCCGCTGTCTCGTTCATCTCCATTTATTTTAAGAATTGCTGGCTACATAGCCTAACATATAACTGTCTTTGGTTTTAAAGTAATTAACGGTCAGCTCTCGCGTACCTGTTGGCAGTTCTACCAATGCGTTTAGTGAGCCTTCGTTTTTTAGCTTAAAAGGTTTAATATGGATATGCTGTTTAAATTCTAAACCCTTTTTGCCATGCCACTTATAAATAGCTTCTTTAGCGCACCACGCAACATATAAGCCATCCGTATTATCGCCAATCTGTTTCTGGGCAAGTTCTACATCGCTTAAAAACTTGTGTTTAATGCTTTTTATCTTGTGCTTAATCAGTTCAATATCAACACCTACAGCATGATCTTTGCTAATCATTACGGCAGCATAATCATAAGAATGGCTTAACGAAATATGATAGTCGAAATTAACCAGATAGGGCTTGCCATGTTCATCAAACTGACAGTCGATATACTCGGTTGTATTAAGCATTGTTCTCAATAGTAATCTTGTGCTTAACCAGTGCAGTAACCGCTTGCCGTTATTTAATGACGAAATAATGTCATGTTCATGCTGCTTAAGCTGCAGTCCAGCCAACAATTCTTCCTCCGTTTCTTCAATTTTCCAAATTGCTAAAACAGAATGCTGATCAATATTTTTATTGTAAATTATTGGCATTGATTAAATTGGAGATTACATGCAAAATTATCTTAAATAAATGATAATTTAGGCCAAAAATACGTATAAAAATGATATTATCTGATAGCAGGATATTAGAAGAAATTGAGAAGGGAACAATCATCATTGAGCCTTTTAAACGCGAATGTTTAGGAACCAACTCGTATGATGTGCACTTAGGGAAATACCTGGCTACTTATAAAAGCCGTGTGCTCGATGCGAAAGCGCACAATGAAATCGAACATTTCGAAATCCCTAAAGATGGTTATGTCCTTCATCCAGGTACGCTATATCTTGGTGTTACTTTAGAATATACCGAAACACACGGGCATGTGCCTTTTTTAGAAGGTAAAAGCAGTACCGGCCGCTTAGGTATCGATATCCATGCAACAGCAGGTAAAGGTGATGTTGGTTTTTGTAATACCTGGACATTAGAAATATCAGTAGCACAACCTGTGAAAATTTATGCCGGAATGCCTATTGGCCAATTGATTTATTTTGTTGTTGAAGGTAAAATAGAAACGATGTACAATTCAAAAGGTAATGCTAAATACAACAACAAAACCACCAGACCAGTAGAAAGTATGATGTGGAAGAATAAGTTTTAGAGATTGCTTAACTGCCGACAGCCAATTCAATTGAAAACTGGTATCTTTTTCTTTTTTGGAAATGAAAGGGAGCGTGCTATGGCCGCTTTAGTCCCGCCATTCGCTGTGGTCCCGATAGAAGGAATCGGGAGCCGCCGCTGCTGTCGGGTTTATGATTGGCAGTCTGTTCTCCGGGGACCAAACATTGTTCCTAAACCCGATTGTCGTGAATGCCGATTTTCATCGGCAGAAACAAAAGCGGGGCTGGTGAGGCCAAGTGATCAGAACTCCTCATTTCCGAATCAATAGCCTAAAGAATATTTTTTGTTTTTGGAAATGAAAGGCAGTGTAACGTGGCCGCTTTAGCCCCGCCATTTGCTGTGGTCCCGATAGAAGAATTGGGAGCCGCCGCTGCTGTCGGGTTTATGATTGGCAGTCTGTTCTCCGTGGTCCAAACATTGTTCCTAAACCCGATTGTCGTGAATGCCGATTTTTTCATCGGCAGAAACAAAAGCGGGGCTGGTGAGGCCAAGTGATCAGAACCCCTCATTTCCAAATCAATAGCTAAAGGAATATTTCCGTTCTTGGAAATGAAAGCCTTGTGCTATGGTTGCTGTTGGGTTTATGAACAACGGACCGATAGAGTTAAGCACACTGAATCCTTCATTTTCAACGCCATATTGATAAATTAATGTGTTTCTGTAGTTATGAACTAAAAATTTAGATTGAAACTAAATTTCATAGTATCTTCATAAAAATATGCCTTAGGTTTTGTACCTTGACACGTATTTATTTGTTACCTGACCACATGAAACTCAAAATTACTCTCGCAATCAGTTTTCTATCTCTACTTATTGTTTTTGCCGCATTTAAAATGGATGATGATCCATTTAGTCAGCTCTTGCAAAAACTCGAAGATTACACCAGTAAAAATCCACAAGAAAAAGTTCACCTTCACTTAGATAAGCCTTATTATGCCATTGGCGATGATATTTGGTTCAAAGCCTATGTTGTAAATACCAAGACTTCGGCCCCTTCGGGCATTAGTAAGATCCTGTATGTAGAGCTGATAAATGAAAAAGATTCGCTAAAAAAACTAGTTAAGTTACCTATTAT
>NZ_JBFTRT010000408.1:0-6205 GCF_056399685.1 Pedobacter sp. 01N416 | reverse complement strand
GTACAGAATAACATCCATTTTCCTGACGGGAAACCGGTAAATGCAGCACTGATGAAGATTGGTACACTAAAAGGCAACACCCCTAAAACCGCAGATTCAAAAAATGGAGCAGAATAAAGGAACTGTCAAAGTGAGCCGGACTCAGGAACGGATCTTCATATTAGCCACCGCAACCGTTCTCGCACTCTTCTTCTACCAATTATACGCGATTATTCAGCCTAGATTTGAAGAAGTTGGGCCACGCTTAAAAGCCGGCACCATGGTTAACCTGAATGCGGAAAAACCTGCCGAACATATCCGTAACCTACTTAAAAAAGGTTACTATTTTGAAGACCAGCGGGACATTGATCTGATAGAAAAAACCATTGCATCTGCAACGCCAAATGCCGAGCAACTCGACAACATTGGCGAAGTGAACAAACGCAGGTACTTTTTACCTGCAGATGAGGCCTATAAAAAAGGGGGGGAATCATTTAAAGCAAGGGTGTTGGCATCCCGGGCATTGCTTGGTTATACCGGTGATGATTCGCTTAAATTCGACCAGGAGCAAAGTAACCCCCGCCCATACCCCTCCCAGGTAAATCTCGGCATGGGCGAGTATGATATCAGTGGGAAAATCGTAGAGAATAAAAAAGCTGCGCCTGGTGTTTTAGTCCGGTTGGAAATGATTTTGCCACAGGACAGTATTTACAACGACGAGCCGACAGAAACCATCAAAAATATAACTGAAAAGGCTAATGGCATTACAAAGGTTTATACTTTGGATATTGCCGGTAAACGGAAATTACTCCAGCTCACCGCCTATGCCCGTACCGGTACTGCAGGGGAATTTACTTTTGCCAAGCTGCCCGGCAACCAGGCATTCAAAATATTGCCTTTAAAACCAGGTTTTCAGTTTGGCGCCTCCAAGGGCGTACAAAACCTTGATGAAAATACTGCCTTCGCATTTGAACAGCGTCCACATACGATAAAGCTTTTCTCTACCAGGGACTTCAATATCCTCAAAAAGGAAAAATCACTGATCATCAGAACACCCGACGAATTCAACAAGTGGTTTATGATCATCTGCGGAAGCCTGATCGGTGGATTTTTACTTGTCCACTTGATCCTGTCATGGAAATTCAGCACTGCCGATCAGGTGATATTGCCCGTAGTGATGATGCTTACTGGCATATCATTCCTGATGCTGCTGAGTTTGCAGGATCCGCTGCGCGACCGTTTTTTAGCTAAAGATTCCCTTTTATATCTGCTCATGGGTTTCGGGGGCATTTTATTGATACTGTGTATTAAACTGCGCCGTTTCAATACCGATACCTGGCTTTACCGCCTGCTTTTATTTAAGAACATCCGATCGGCCGCAAACGGCTGGCCCTGGGCCCTGGCCGCCATTGGATTGCTGGCACTCACTATCTTATTCGGAACCGGGCCAGAAGGAAGTGGTGTAAAGGTAAACCTGTTCGGATTTCAGCCCAGTGAAGTAGTAAAGTATCTGATCATTTTTTTTCTTGCAGGATTTTTTGCCGTAAACGAGAAACTGATCAGTGAATATATGAGCTGGAAAAAAAGATGGTCATTTTTCTCCTTTGCCCTATTGGCGATACTGTTAACCCTCATGTTATTTCTGATATTGGGAGACCTTGGTCCGGCGATGGTGGTTTGTTTCACCTTTATTATACTGTTTTCATTCTCGCGGGGCGATTTTATGTTCATGGCAGGCGCTATCGTGTTATACGTATTGGCCTCATGGATTTTTGAAAACGTATGGATATCCACTGCGATTACCTTGCTTTTGGTCGGTACGCTGATGTTTTTCGGGCGCAGGCAGCTCAGTGAGTCCGCCATCATGGTGCTGGTGATCATGTCGGCCTTTTTAACGATTGATCAGATTCCATATCTGGACCGCGTATTTCCTGGTCCGGTACAACGCCTGGGGGATCGCAAAGCCATCTGGCAGGATGCCTGGAACAATGAAGTGTATGGCGGCGACCAGGTGGCCAATGGCCTGTGGGCCATGTCTACAGGTGGCGCGACAGGGCAGGGCGTGGGGCAGGGCTTTGCCAAAACCATTCCTGAAGCACATACCGATATGATCTTACCTTCGATAGGTGAAGAATTTGGATTAACGGGCATATTGTGCATCTTCCTGCTGTTCCTGTTGTACCTTCATCGATCCATTATTATCGGGAGGAGGACCGGATCACCATTTCTCTTTTATTTAAGTGCAGGGGTCGGCGTATCCACCTTTGTACAGTTCCTGCTCATAGCAGGTGGTTCTACCGGAGCGCTACCGCTATCTGGGGTATCCCTGCCCTTTCAAAGTTATGGGGGATCATCACTCGTACTCAATTTTTTAGCCGCCGGATTTTTGATGTCAGTATCTGCTGTCCGTGGCAGTGAAGTACAGATGCAGTACATCGCCAARGCGCAGGACAAAAACCTGGTGCCGGCCCTAATTGCCGCCTGTTTGGGCATCCTGCTATTGGGCGTTAATGTAGCGGGCTATGTACTTAACAACCGGAAATGGGTAGTACAGCCAGCCTTGGTAGCCGACCGTAGCGGCGCGAGAATGTTCAGTTACAATCCCCGGATCGCAATATTGATGAGCCGTTTAAAAGCCGGAACCATACACGACCGCAAGGGAATTTTAATGGCAACCAGCAACGTCGACAGTGTGAAGGCGCAACATTTTAAGCTCATCGGTGCGGGTATCCCGAATTACAATCTCGATTCTGCGGTACATCAACGTTTAGACCGGTATTATCCTTTCGAAGAACAATTGTTTTTTTGGACAGGTGATGCAAATTCAGGCATATTTAATGGAAGTGTTAATGGCTATTTTGCCGATTATGAGCACGCGGCCGAACTCCGCGGCTTTAAACTGCCTCTAAAGAGCTTTACAGTTCTTGCAAATAGATACAGTGAAAACCGTTTCCTGGCACGGGGAGTTAAGGAAATGACGGTCGTGAAAAAAGATTACGCCGCACTTTCTCCGTTACTCCTTGCCGGAATCAGCAGCAAAGAGGTGGAAGATTTTAAAAATAAAAACCGCGATGTACAATTAACCGTGGATGCCGGTCTGCAGACCAAGATTCAAAAGTCCATTGCCCGTGACACTTCATTATCGGATAACCGGGTTTCTGTAGTGATCATGGAAGCAAGTTCTGGTGATGTCCTTACTTCAGCAGTATATCCGCTGCCACCCATACATGATTGGGAACGGCTGACCATGACCAATGCAGAACAGAACCAGCTTTCGGGGTGGACAACGACCGCTGACCTTGGCTTTACCAATTTCACACAGCCAGGCTCAACCGCTAAGCTGATTACCGCCATGGCATCCTTCAATAAACTGGGCATGGCCGCTGCCGAAAAAAAATACCAGGTGGCCTCCTGGGAGCGTATCCGTACAAAAGGTATCGAGCCGGATGAAACGGGATGGATTGATCTGGAACGGGCGGTGGTGAAATCCAACAACGTCTATTTCATCAAACTTGCAAACCAGGAGCAGCTGCAGGAAAACATGGGTGAGCTGTACTTAAAAACAGGCATGTTCCTGCATGGGGCCGGAGGGTATTATTACAATAAGCCCAGCGAAAACGCGGCACAGGAAGAAAAATGGAAACAACTTTGGCGCAAGACCGAATTCAATACCAAACCAAAGTATGATCCCAACAATATCCGAAAGACCAGGGCAAAGGGAATTTCCGGAATGTCTTGGGGGCAGGGTGCACTTATTGCAACCCCAGCGGCAGTGGCAAGAATGGCTGCGGGGATTGCAAATAATGGAAATATGATTGCAAACAGGTTTGTACTTAAAGTAAGCGACCAGCCGCAGGCGATAAAAACTGGTACGAAATTGGTAAACAATCCGGCATACGCCAGGTTAATGCAGGAGTACATGATCAAACAGAGCAGTCCAAAAGTGCAAACGCTTGGGCTGGCCGTTGCCGGTAAAACCGGTACGCCGGAGCGGATCTGGAAGAAACAGCAGATTAATGATGGCTGGTATGTATTTTTTGCGCCGACTGCAACTGGCAATGGTCATATTGTAGTCTGTATCCGCATTGAGGCGACCAAAGGATCATCAGACGCAGTACGATTGGCCGGCAAACATGTGATTCCGTTCTTAAAAGAAGGTGGCTATATTAAAAGCATTGTGCCTTCGGCCAAAACTGATGACAATGCAACTGTACCGGAACTTAATTGAAGAAATGAAACATTTTAACTCAAACCATAAATCCATAGCTTGTGTAGCTTCATCACAATTGCGAACAGAGGGCTAAAGCCTACCTAAAAGCACTTAGCGGCAAGACTTTACAGCCAATCTACGAAATAACTTCCTCGGGAGGGAAATACAATATCGGCAGAGATGAAAAGGCACAGTCTGATGAAGGTTTTTTCCGCACCAACCACATTGCATTTCCATCGGAAAGTGATGATGAACGAAATAAGTACATCAGCCGGCAGCATGCGCATATCGAATGGGATACGAGCATAGCCAAATTTGTAATCTTCGCAGATGAAGGTGGAATACCACCCCGCAATAAGGTCAAACTACGTTCAGCGCTTACCGAAAAGACAGTAAAACTCCATGCTACCCAGATCGGGCAGGAATTGGCCGAGGGAGATCAGATTATCTTGGGCGAATCGGTCGTGTTGGAGTTTAGTTTTAAGCCGCAGCATCATGAGTAAAATTTTTACAATTACAGAAGGGCTACAAAATCTCGGCGCATTAAAAACCGGTGGGCAGGGATCTGTTTACAAGGGGATGCGCATGGGGCCGGTTTATTCTGCCATTAAACTTATCCCCACACCAATTTACGTGGAAGATGAAAGCGATAAAAACTACAGGAATTTTCTCAATGAAGTGAATAAACTGCAGCAGGTAAACGCCCATCCAAGCCCGAATGTGGTGAAGATACTCAGTTCGGGGATTACCGATAGTGGATCCTTTCCTTATATAGAAATGGAATACATCGAAGGCCCCGAACTCAGCGAACTGCTATTACCTCCGCACCAAAAAGTTTTCACCGTTAAAGAACTCTTGAAAGTAGCGGAACAACTGGCTGCTGCACTTGCACACTGTCATCAGGTTGGCGTCAAACATGGCGATATTAAAAGCAATAATGTGAAGTACAATATGCAGACTGCCAATTATGTACTATTGGATTTTGGCCTGGCCATTATGAGTGAAGAGCAGCGCAGAACAAGCATTCGCCATGCCGGGGCAGTAGAGTTTATGGCACCCGAACAGCATGAGGGAAAAATGCTGTTACAGACAGACATTTATAGTTACGGTATTATCCTGTATGAACTCCTGGCCGGGCAGGTTCCTTTTCCACTCGAAGGAGGAGGTGATACCGCCCGCAATACGGTCATGATATCACATCTTGAAAAGGAAATCCCGGATGGCATGTCACTGCGTAAAAGCAATCTGGAAAATACGTTTCAGGACGATATTCTGCATGCGGAGATGCAGGTACCCCACTGGTTGATTGAGCTGATCGGGCGATGCCTGCAAAAAAATCCAGATGAACGGTATGCCAATGGAATGGAACTGCAGAAGGCAGTTAATGCGGGAATATTGTCGGTACCACAAGACATCAGGCACAGAGAAAATACTATACCCAACGAAGCCTTACATTATGCCGGTTTATATGTTGATACACAGAAAAAGAACCAAAAGCTTGAAAAAGAGCTGGCAACATTAAAACCCCTTGCTTTCAAGGCTGGAATAAAATACAATAGTTCGACTGGTGAATATCACCAGGAAAATTACATCCATGCGTCAAGAAAGGCTTTTTTAGGCTACGCTGCTGCCTGCACCTTAGTTGTTGCCTTTGTAGTTTACAGCTTAGTTAAGACAGAAAACAATAATATTACGGCCTCGCCGACAACCCCATACCGGTCGCCATTTGAAATCGCAAATCAGCAATACAGGCAAGCGCTGCAAACAGCGAGAGAAGACAGCATCCGGAAAGCAAAAATGCAATGGCCCCAGCAAGTAAAAGCAACCGAAAAAGCCAGGAAACAGAACGGTAAAAAGAAGAAGAAATTTCTGGGTATATTCTGAGAAAGCCAGCTACATCATACCTTCCGAAATTTAAATACTTAATGTGGCCTTTTTATTTTAAGGAAGGATTAACATAAGGTTAAATTTTAATGATCTAAGCCCTGGCATCCTCCTAAATTGCTGATATAGCAT
>NZ_JBFTRT010000407.1:0-4749 GCF_056399685.1 Pedobacter sp. 01N416 | reverse complement strand
GGTCAGGAATACCTCTTAACTGCCTGTTAATGGCGCCAACGTTTAAATTCCAACCCAAACCAACCCAACTGGCTTCGTCATCAATCCCTACTCCTGATTGGTAATTTAAATTAATGGGATAACCATCTATATCCATCAAAGGAATATTGTATTTAAAATCTCCGCTAAATAAATCAACCATGTCAGAAACACCAACAGGCTGAAAAGATTGGGCTTCTGGCTGGGCTGGGCCTGATGTTAGTGCATAAACACTTAAGGGTTGAAAAATTTGTATCAACCACAGCACCAGCAAAAACTTAGCAATAAATTTGGTCTTATTAATTAAAGTATATCCCATATTATTTGATCGTGAGAACGTATTTTTTTTTATTAATAATTTGATCCTGATAAATCAGTGTATATTCTTTTGTCGAAAGGTCTTGGTCGCTGAATCCTACAAGAAATTCATAACTCCCTTTTATCCCATTTACTATGGGTTCCACATATTCCGGATATAACTTTACATTATTTTTGAGCAGATAAAAACAACTGTCAGAATGGTAAAGAAAAGATTCGGTAATTTTTTCCATTCCACTTTCAGCAAATTTCTTATCAGGGAATACCCTAATCATGAAAGTCCGCGTGTGCTCCGTAGATGGCGTTTCTTTTAATTGCGCCATTACATTTAAATCGACATCGGAACTTTGACCGGCAGGTTTTTTAGTACTACATGAAAGTATCAAACCAAGTAAAATTATTATAGTGGCTTGTCTCATTCTGTTGGTTGTTTATATAAAAATCTTAAACTTTTCTGACTGCCATCAGGCATTTGAATTTTCATGATATAAGAATAGTTGTCCTCAAATGAAAAATTATGACTCAGATCAATATTGATTTTGTTCTGTCCACGCTTTAACCTCAGCTTAGGGAGGTTTTTGATCTTTTTCGAAGGATTATTAATACATAGAATATTGTATTTTAATTCCTGCTCTCCATAAGAATTAACTAGGGCAAATTTAATCTGGCCATCAGCAACATAATAATTCCCCTTAACCAGATCTTCAATATCCCTATACCCGTAATCAGTTGGTATAACCGCATTCACCGTATCCTGGCAGTTCACCTCGAACGACCAGACATCTGAACGGTTGATTACCGTTTGATCGCGGTAGGCGCTTACCTGCCAGGCATATTTTTTACCGGCTACCAGTTCTTTTGAATTTGGTGGGTAAACCAATAAATTGGCCACTACCCCTTTTTGATTTACAATTGGCAGGTTGTAATTTAAGGCTTCAACGGCATTCTGCTTATCTTTAATTTCGACCAACATCACCTGGTAGAGTAAACCATCAATCTTTGGTATAGAAGGTTGCCAGGTAAGCAATGGGCGTTTTTCGCAAATTTCGTCCTGATCGTAGGGTTCGATCAGATCTAAAGGTGCTGGTGGTGTAATTTCGTTGTTAAACGTTTGATCGATAATGATCTCTTCGCTTGAGGAGGCCGAATAAATATTAAACGAATATTCGTAATCGCCCTGTGGGAAATATTGGTTGCGTCTGATAAAGTTTGCAGTTGCATTCTGTGCCATGGCCACGCTGGCTGTGCGGGCCACTCCCGAAGGAATAATGTTGTTCCCCGGCGCAATGGTAAATACCCCCGTTTGTATAGTGGCAATTTTTCCGGCACGTGCTTCCGTTACCGTAATGTTCATCCTTACCGATTTTACACCGGATGCATTGAATATAGATGCCCTAAAAAGACCGTTCAGCGTGGTACCATATACCTCTGGAACAAACACAATACTTGTTTGGGCAGACACAACGGTACTTATGGAAATAAATAAAATAAATAATCTTAGTTTAAGTTTGCTCATTGTCTGTCGAGATAATAGTGTATAGATATTTCTCCCCTATTGGTAGAGAAAAGATCAGGATAGGTTGGGGTAATCAGGTTTTTACGGATATCTACATAAGCAGAGATATCAAAATGTTTCTTCAGCATGAACTGGATACTTTGTTTAATACCGGCCTGGCGCGCAAGATGCTGATTATCCAGATAACTCAGTCCGCTCGACATCGAAACACCGCTGAATAACTGGTATTGTAGCGACGCATCTGAGTTGAGCATATTGCCCAATATGGTATTGGCATTAAGTTCGCGGTTATAAAAAAGGTTTCCAGAAAGCGAAAAGTCTTTAAATACCACTGTTTGTACATAGTTTAACTGCAATAAACTAGAATTGCCCAATGATAAGGGGTTGGCAATTTCCTGCTGCGCCACACTTACATGGCTAAACCCGCGCTGCCCAAACATTTTATAATTCGAATTGAGATCGAGCTGAAGTTTTTTAGAGGCATATACCGGAGTACTGCCCTGCGATACCTTATCAACGCCGTTATCAATATATTTTAGGCCTAAATTAGCCGACCTGGAAATGCGGAATCTCGAATCGAGCTGAATGTTATGGTTGCTCCAGTGCGAATGATCAGTCGCACTAATGGGCATGTTTTTAAAGTCGGAACGTACAGAAAGTGTCATTTTCTTGTGGAAAAATTCTTTACGGATATTTCCACCAAACCTTAGGTTAAGGTTACCAATCCCCTGTTGCCCAGGATTTTGAAATCCGGAACCTGCATAATTAACAAATACAGTGCTCCTGATTCCCAGCTTTTTATCATCGATAGAATGGTTTAATCCAACCGACATGGTCTGCAGAAAATCATCTCTAAAATAGTTACCATTGGTATTTCTATCGATTATTAACTGATCCGGACCAAAGGCAGCAAGTTCTTTGTATTGTGTAGAGGATTTGGAAACATCAAAAGTAAATGTTCCTGCCTTACTGAACCGAAAGGCCTGACTAATGGTAAATACCATATTATTTCTTGGCAATGCATTTTGAGCTGATCCAAAGCTTCCGTTAAATTGCCGATCGTATGTACCCACCCATGAAAGCTTGCCCGAACCGAACGAAAAATTTGTAGTGGGTACACTTAAATAACTGTAGAGTTTTGGAATGGCAAAAGTGGACGCATTAAAACCGGCATCTTTTGTTGAATTAAGGTCGAGGTTGGTWCTTACCCCAACAGTCACCGGCCCTCTTGGCGTTCTTAAAGAAAAATTGAAACCATTTAAAAAGAGATCGCGGTTGAGAAAACTTCCAGGCAATTGATGGCCAAAATTACCAGCCTGAAACTCACGGAGTTTGGCATAACCTTTCTGTAAAAAGCCCATATCTTTTCCTTTAGCAAGTTCCGAGACAAAGAAATTTTCGAGTTCTTTTTGCGAGATTTTACCTTGGGCTACTTTTTCCAGTAATTCAAGTTTTTCAGGGTCAAGCCCACTATCATATACAGATTGTTGTACCTTTTGGATTTCTGTAAACAATTCCTGCTTTTTTGCATTTAATAAGTTTGTAAGCGAATCCTGCCCGTGTTGACTAAGTTGTTTCCCCCCGTTCTGTGCCTGATCTTTTATTTCTGCTGTAAATTCGTTCAGTTTTGCCTTCAACTCCAATTCATCCATCTTGAGCATGCTTCTTAAATTTTCGGGATTGTTTAAATAGGCCTGTAGTTTTGGTGAAGCAGAGAGATTAAGGTTCTTCGCAATCTTATCTTGTATTTTCTTCCGGAGAAAAGACTCAGCGGTTTGCCCGCTTAACACATTCTTGCGCAAGTTCCGGTACTTGTCTATATCTGCCTTAAAAAACTGATTAAAACTTGGCTTGGGTAAATTGAACTTAAAAAGATTGCCCTGATCGAACCTAAAATCTCTCATGGCCGTATAAGTGTTCGCCAATGAAAGATCAATCGGAATATTATATATTTTCAATTGGCCATAAAAGGTTACATTATTTAACAGGTTTTTGCCATTGGCCGGGTTCTGCGTTTTGATATATTGTGTTGCATTTTCTACTGATACATCGTTAAACTGTATTTTGGCACCTTTTTTCAGCGTGTCTTTTTTTAACAGTTTAGCAATATCAGATTGTTTTACACGCTCATCCGCTTGCGTTAATATTGATTTTTTGGTCACCTGTATTTTCCCCATTGCCACTGAATCGAGCTTAGAGAATTTCTTTTTTGCCGATTTCAAGCTATCTGTAACCAGTTCTTTTGTTTTAACATATTGCGAAGAAACACTCGCAGATTGTATCTTAACATTTTTTTTCAGGCTATCCTTACTCAGCAACCCGGCCGACTGCCCGGTTAGTGCGCCTACTTGTAACTTTAATGATTTTTTAGTCTCCTGGATTTTTTGCATAGCCGGCGAATCTAGCTTGGACAACTTCTTCTTGCCTGATTTCAGACTGTCTATAACAGTCTGCCCTGCTGAAGGAAGTTGCGCGAGAAGCTGCACTGAATGCAGGCAAAAAAATACCAGCACAGTAGCTGTTATTACGGCTTTGTTCATACATTAAATTTAGCATAGCTCTTTATCAAAGGCTTTTCCCTGCATTTAGGGTAAGACAGAAATAGACATTAATAAAGCGTTATTTAGTTTGTTTGGGAGTTTGAGAACTCAATTTCGAATATCATTAAAAAAATAGCTGTAAAAAAGCCGACTAAGCTCGATTTCCACAAACAGTACCTTTCAAATGACGAAAGTGACCTAATGTTTGATGAAACTGCCAATATTCAATCCTTATGGTTTCAAAAATCTGGTTAATCTTCTTCCTATTGATCCCATATAATGTGTCTGTAAACTTGATAATCATCATTTTTTTAATTTCTTTGTTTGTTTTTTGTGGATTTAGCCGTTGGCCTTGGT
>NZ_JBFTRT010000406.1:0-7796 GCF_056399685.1 Pedobacter sp. 01N416 | reverse complement strand
GATTTTTTCTTTGGCCTCTTCTGAAATAGGCGCACTTTCAAGAAATTGCCTGGTACTATTATCTATTAAATAAGGGTAATCACCTGAATAAATAATTTTGTCGGCCCCCAGCTCATCAATCACATATTTAAGTTGAGCTTCAGAAAAAAGTCCGCTTGGTGTGATATAGATATTGCTTTTATAATAGTCGGAGATTTTGCGCTCTAATTTTAAGGTTTTGCTTAACTGATCGTCTAAGCGGTTCAGAAAAAAAGGAACCAGTTCACCCCAATGTCCTGAAATGAGTTTCAGGTCAGGCAGTTTATCAAAAATGCCCGAAGCAATTAAGCGGACAATTGCAATTCCTGAATCTAAATGCCAGCCATATCCTGCCGATGAAAACATAGCACCTGCAATGCCAGGCCAGTTATTACTCTGATAATAATGTGCGGCAATATTTTTGGAGATGAAACCAGGATGCATATACACAGGCACATTTAACTCCTGGGCTTTAGAAAAAATGGGCAAAAATGCTGTTTCATCAAAAAATCGGCCATTAAAAGTTCCTGAAAGCATTGCGCCTTTAAAACCTAATTCCTTCACTGCCCGGTTCAACTCTTCTCCGGCCGCAGTTGGGTCGGCAACGGGCAAGGTGGCAAAACCGGCAAATCTTGTTGGGTACTTTTTTATCAGCCTGGCTAATTCATCATTGGCCTCGCGGCAAAGTTCAGCGGCCAATGTCTTGTCCGTTATGTTTTGAGGACTTCCGGCACCGTAGGAGAGCACCTGTATGTCAATGCCGCTTTCATCCATAAATTTTATCCGCCGTTCCCCAACATCTTCCATATCCTCGCTGCTTGGCCCAATTTTCATGAGTTCCTTTTGCACTTCATCATTAGGTGCAGTGCCACCATTTTCTTTGATATTAAATGCGGCTAATTTTTGCGAGATGCTTTTCAGGATAAAATGCTCCTCAATGGTAATTATTTTTAGTGGTTTCATTTTCTACTATAGTGACAATGCGAATTAAGCCCGGAAACTCAATTCCAAGGCACTTTTATACGGATTAAGATTAGCTAGCGGATTATTTACCCGCGCCATCATATACCTCTTTTACAACCAATGATGCAGAAACGAGTTTCGGCCAGCCTGCGTAAAATGCCAGTTGAGTTAATGCTTCGCCCATTTCCCCGCGTGTAATGCCATGCTCAACAGCCCGCCCCATATACATGCCAAGAAATTGGATATCTCCAGCCGCAATCATTGCACTTACGGTTGCCAGGCTTCTGCTTCTTGATGATAATCCTGCCCGGAGCCAAACCTCGCCGTACAATAATTCATTGGTATATTTAGCAAAACCTTCGGCTATCGGGGCGATATTTTGCGCTATAAATGCTACCCTGTTCTCATCGCCCGGTAAAGCCTCATTTTTATCAAGCGCCAGCGGGCTGGTTGAAGGTAATTCTGCCCCTAATATTCCATAATTTGCAAATACATCTTTTGCAACAGCAACAGCCGACATGGCATTGGGCACCCCTGAATAGAAAGCAAGGTGTGTGATAATTTCTGAAAGTTCACCTGGCGTAATACCACTGTTCAGCGCTTTGATAAAGTAATGCGGCATGGCATTGCTTTGGTTTCTTGCTATCAGGGATGACAAAGTAACGATGCAGCGGTCATGCTTTGATAACCCTGGGCGCTCCCAAACTTCACCTACCAGTTTTTCGGCGATATACTTACCTAATGCAGGAGAAACACTACTTACATCAGCACTTGAAAATGCAGGTTTTGGCCCGGTCTTTTCTGCATTGCTAATTTTAAACGCTTTTACAATTGCTTCGCCTACGCTTGCGGCAGATTGCGGATTTTGGCCCGTGATCAACCTGCCATCAATAGCAATGTTATTATTCCAGTTAGGGGCATGCTTGTAAACAGCTCCATGGTTAATTAAAGCATCCTGAAGCAGGAACGGAACTACCTTGGTTGATTGTACTTCTTCCTCTTCGCCATTGGTAAAGCCAGCTACATTTTTGCCCGAGATCAGATAGGAGCCATCGCTTAGTTTTACGTTTACCAAAGCTGCAGGGCCGTGGCAAACTGCCGAAACAATTTTTCCAGATTCGTAAAATTCCGGCACTAACTTTAAGATTGCGGGGCTATCGGCAAAATCCCACATGGTTCCATGCCCACCCGCAAAAAATATGGCCTCATAGTCTGAAGCTTTTACATCATCTAATTTCAAAGTATTTGCAATAGCTTCACGAAAATTGATATCTGCCCAATATTTGGCATTAACCTGATCGTTGAAATCTTCTAAGCCATCTAAAGGTGCTGCTCCACCCTTGATAGATGCAATATCAACTGTAACGCCACTTGCTTCTAATTTTTCTAATGGATGGGTAACTTCGCTCAGGTTAAATCCTGTAGGGATACCTGTATCTCCTTTTACATTACAGCTTGTTACTACAAACAAGACTTTTTTCGAATCTTTTTCTATATTCATTTCGTTTATTTCAATATTTATTGAGGTAGATTATTTTAGTAGACAACTATATCATCGATTTTTCCCAGGCACCCTGGGTATCAACGCCCGCTTTTGCTGCCAAGGTTTCTATTCTTTCTATTTCCTGATGAGTTAACCTAATTTTAGTGGCATTTAAAGCGTCTTCAATTTGAGCAGTTTTGGTTATCCCAATAATGGGTAAGGTGTTTTTAGCAATGGCCCATGCAATTGCAACCTGGGCAACGGAAGCATTTTTGCCGATACCAATTTCTCTCATCACATCGGTTAATTCTTCTACCTGTGGAAGCACTTTATTGTAGGTATTTGCTCTGGCGCTACCTTCGGGAAGCGGATTTTGAGTATTATATTTGCCAGACAATGCGCCTTGTTCAAGCACCATATAAGCAAAGAAAGTAATGTTGTGTAATTTGCAATAGTCGATGATCCCGGCATCTTCGGATGAACGGTATAGAAGACTGTAATGGTTCTGTACGGCAGAAATACTAAAACCTGCGGTTTCAAGTATACTATTGGCCAATATAATTTCTTCGAGGTTATGGTTAGATACCCCAACACTTTTTATTTTTCCGCTTTTAAGCAGTGGAATCAGTTCGGGAGTCAATTTACTAACGTCAGTAGGGTTATGAATCCAGTAAATGTCTATATAGTCCGTTCCTAAACGCTCAAAACTGCTATTCAGCATTTCCTCGATAGGGTTGTCAGAAGAACCAGCCATCTGTGGTGTAAACTTGGTAGATAGTAAGAGATCCTCACGTGGGTATTGTTTTACAAACGCTCCTAATATCGTTTCGGATGAACCCATACCATAGGCGGTTGCAGTGTCCCATAGGTTAAAACCTGCCTTCATTGCGGTATCGAACACCTGCTTTAAATCGCCAGCGCTAAGGTTGTTGCCGAAAACCTGGTCGCCTCCTGCAGAACCTGTTCCCCATGACCAGGTACCGAATGCTATTGATGGTAATTTTTTCATTTTCTTTTTATTATTTGCAGAACTGCGGTAGACGATTTAATGGATTATAGAATAGAGCTAAGTTCTTTATACTTTTGCATCAGATCGTTATACGGATTCCTGTTTCTCTTACCATTATTTCTGCTTTAGCGTATTTCTGCGAGATTGTTTGCAATACGTTTGCACCAATAAATAAAGCTCTATGAATTGTTTCATAAGGCCGTGCATATCAAAAAAATTTGCTAAAACTGGTATTTTAAGATGCGATATTAAAAACGACTTTGCCTAAAGCCCCCTCTTTGATTATCGTTTTATAAGCTTCCTTATAAGCTGACATGGGGTAAGTTTTGCTGATGTGGATATCAAAACCTTTTAATGCATCATTTGCTAATCGGTTTAAACTTTCTGTGTCAGATTTCATCAAAAGAATTTCATATTTCTTTCGAGATACCATGTTATTTGAAAACGAATGCACGAAATTCCATAACGAAGGGGTAACGGTAAAATATGTGGATTTAGGCTTCATTAATTTTTTAGCTTGACTGAAAGATAATTTAGCAGATAGTTCAATGATAACATCAAACTTCTTCTTTAAATCCGTCACTTTTTCTCTGTTGTAATCAATCACATAATCACTCCCCCACTTCTTTAACAAATGATGCCCTTTTGCGCTTGAAACAGCCGTTACAATCGCTCCCCGGCTTTTAGCAATCTGTATCGCAAACATACCTACTCCGGCAGATGCGCCGTTTATCAAAATCTCCTTCCCTTTTATACTATCCTTGTTTTTAGTGAGCATCTGTAAAGCGGACTGGCCGACCGTTGGTATTGCAGAAGCTTGTTCAAATGACAGATCCGCAGGCTTTTTAGCAATTTCCTTATAAGGTGTAAAACATCGATAACATTGAGGTGATCGTTCTTCGATGTAAAATTATCGGAACGGAAATTGAATATCGTTGACTTCAATCAACAAATCATAGGTGGGCAACTCTTCTTCTAACCCTGCTTAATGTTTCCTTCCGGATGCCAAGAAAGCTTGCAATGTAATGTTGCGGAACACGCAACAATAAGGATGGTCTTTCCTTAAGAATTTCCAGATACAACTCTTCTGGTGATGCCGATTTAATTCGGTTGGAATTTTCCATTATAATAGCATTATCGGCGAAGCTCTTCTGAATCATGAAGTGCTGAATCCACGGTGTCTTTGCAGCGCTACACATGTCATTGCCTGTTATACACAATAACTCGCAATCCTCAAGTGCCTGTAGGTTCATGTCCGTCGGCTTCTGGTTAATCATACTTTCAACCTGGCCAACCCATGTATTTTCCTCATAAAATCTGGAAATTTTCTCATCACCCTGGCTATCCAGCCAATATTCGCGCAAGCAGCCTTTTAAAGTAAACGACCAATATTTAGGAACTTTACCGGCTATGTAATGGAATTCACCCTTTTTTAAATAAACCATTATACATATTCCTGTTTCTCTTACCAATTTTTCTGTTCATTAGCGCTTCTGCAGGGATAATTGAAATACTTAAGCTATTTTCACTTTAAAATAACCGAAGTAATGGGAAATCCCCTTAGAATTGAAAGTGTGGCTCAGATCAATAACGAGAGGGGGCAGAAGACCCTGCATCCTTTGGTCAGTGTTCTTGATCAGTCGCTATCGAAGCCGGTAAAAGAGGCGCGTTATATTTCTGATGTGTACATGATCTTTTTAAAAGACGAGAAGTGCGGGGAGATGAAATATGGCCGCAATCACTATGATTACGAAGAAGGAACACTTCTTTTTATTGCACCAGGGCAGGTATTTGGTTTTGAGGAAAGCGAAAACATGATACAGCCGACCGGCTGGGGATTATTCTTTCATCCCGATCTCATCCGTGGAACCCATCTTGGCAAATGCATTAACGAATACAGCTTTTTCTCTTACGATGTTAATGAAGCACTTCACGTATCCGATGCAGAAAGAGAAATAGTGCTGGAGTGTTTTAATAAGATCCGGTATGAATTAGCGCATCCTATTGATAAGCACAGCAGGACGTTGATCGTTAGCAACATTGAAATGTTCCTGAATTATTCTGTTCGGTTTTACGACCGGCAGTTTCTCACCAGAGAACATATCCATAAGGATGTATTGACTGTATTTGAGGGATTACTGAACGAATACTTCCAGTCGGAAAAGCTGCAAACCCTGGGATTGCCCTCCGTTTCGTATTGTGCAGAGCAACTCAACCTGTCTCCAAAATATTTCGGAGATCTGGTAAAAAAAGAAACAGGAAAATCTGCACTAGAGTATATACACCTCAAACTGATTGATGCCGCGAAAGAACAGATACTTGATCTCAGTAAATCCGTAAGTGAAGTTGCATATAGGCTTGGCTTTAAATATCCCTCACATTTTACCCGTTTTTTTAAACAACAGGTTGGACATTCGCCCAATGAATACCGGAATTCTATGAATTGATTGAAATACGCATAATTTCTTGTCGGGCTGCAACGCTTTTAAAAACCAGATTCTTTGTCATCCTTGACATATCCTATTTTAGTTTACTAAAAACCTCCAGCATCGTTTCATTGTCTAGACTGTTCATATCTACCAGTTTTAATGTTTTTACCATTTTTAGGGTGGTTGTTTTGTAGTGCTGGAAGTGTGGTGTTTGCAAATGAGACTGATATGCTGCTTTATTGGCGTATATTTCTATGATCCTAACCTCAGTGGGGTTTTTCTGTTGAAACATAGGAAAAATGGCAATCACACCAGGCTCGATTTTTATAGAAGCCGCGGCCTCCTGCCGCAAAATGGATTTATAATCTTCGAGGTATTCTGGTAAAATTTCGATTTCAGAAATACGCACCATCATATCCTTCTCAATTACAGGAACCAATGGTTTTCCGATTATTTTCCTGATGGTATTTCCCTGTGTTTTATTAACGTTTGTTTCAACCAGCATTGCTAATTGTTCCAATTGGTTTTCAGTTAGGCCTGTATTCTTTCCCATGTTGATATGAGCCTGCAGCTGACCTTCGACACCAGGCATCGAGGCCAGAGCCGCAATTGTTACCATTTCTCTTTGCTGATAACTCAGCACGTCACTAACAAAAATGTCGGCAAATAAATGTTCCTTTAAAAAAGCATCAATACGCGGTGCAAATTCCCCGAAGCCTGGGGCAGGTTTTGATTGTGGGGTCTTGGTCAGTTCTTCCAACACTTTTCTGCCCTGTTCATATTTATTTTTAGGATTATTTGCTACGACAATTGTTTTCCCTACTTTATCGGTGATCCCCTTTTCTTCTCTCTCCTTTGCTACAGTCATAAAAACGTTAATGGCATTAAGGCTTCTTGGAAAGCCACAATACGCATAAAGCTGAACGAGCGCTTCTTTAATTTCGTTAATAGCAAGTCCGGAATCCAGCCCTTTATTCAATTCCACTTTTAACAGTTCCAGGTTTCCCGTAGCTGTAAGTGCCGAAATTTTTACCAAGCTTTGCTGTTGTGCAGACAAATCCGTATTAGCTGTTTTGTTTGGTTGTGCATTCATTTTGATCATACTTATTGTGAGCACAAAAAATAGTATCCCCTTTAAAAATTTGCTTTTGCCCATCATTTTGATTGTTTAATTTTTGTTGGCTGCGTTGAACTCTTCATCAGTTACAGGGTTTAACCAAACTGCATTAGTTTCACCTTCATAATTGGTAATGGCAATATGTACCATCTTTGTTCTGGCGGTAGCTCCATGCCAGTGTTCTACATTTTCTGGTATGTTGATTACATCACCTTTTTTGATGACTTGAGCTGTTTTCCCTTCTTGCTGGTAAAGGCCCTCGCCTTCGGTTATAATCAGTACCTGCCCTTTAGGGTGCGTATGCCAGTTGGTTCTTGCCCCTGGTTCAAAAGTTACGCTACCCAAAACAAAATCGTTGTTCTTATCTTTTGCCAGAAGTGTCTGCAAATAAGCATCTCCAGTAAAATATCCATTGGTTAATTTTTCTCCTTTAGGGAAAAGAGCCGTGGTGTTTTCTGTTATCATTTTTTCTTGATTTTTATTGTTATTGCAGGCGGTTATAGAAAATGAAATTCCCATTATAAAAGCTAATAACATTATCCTGAAAATTGTTTTCATTGCAATGAGTTTATTTTATTGTACCAATTCACGGTTATTTTTAGTTTCAGATTGCATTTCTCACTAACAGGGATCAATACCAAAAGTTGTGGAGGACGGTAAAAACAAATAGCTTTGCATTTTACTATTTCACTTTATATGACTTCCCCTGCAGCCTCTTTACTTAAATTGTTCTTACCAGATTTTATACTAGCAAACTTTACTATTACCGGTGTCATT
>NZ_JBFTRT010000405.1:0-4771 GCF_056399685.1 Pedobacter sp. 01N416 | reverse complement strand
ATGGATTACCTCTGGAGGTGGTTTTAGTATTTACAGTCCCTCAACCGAAAAGTTTGAACGGTTCCAGGATAAACACCTTAAAAARTATAAACTTCCAGTTGGGTACCTGAGGGGGATAAAAACCAATAATAGCGGCAAGCTCTATTTCCTGATCGAAAACCTGGGTATTTTTTGCTATGATCCAAAAACTAATGCAACCGTCAGGTATGGCCATCAGAACGGCGTATCCAATTCGCTATATGCTGATCAGATAAGCGATTTTATTGATGACGAAAAAGGCAATTTATGGGTTATTTATACCAGTGGTGTTCTTGATAAGTTCAATTTAAAGAATCGCAGGGTGACAAGCAGGTATTTTGTCATCAACAAAAGGTTTGGTGAGCAGGTAAATTCCTTCAATCTCAACCGCGATTCGGAAGGCAATATTTTTATTTATAGCAGGGGTAATCCTTTCGGTTTATATTACCTTAATGTGGTAAGTGATCAGTTTAGTTATTTTGGGAAAAAGCAAGATCACTCCGGATTAAGCTCAAATAACGTAAGCAAGGTAATTGAGGGCGACGATGGAAATATCTGGATAGGGACCGATCATGGCGGAATCAATATCCTGGACAAACATACCCACCGGTTAACCTATATTTTAAGTAAAGAAGGTGACCTGAAGGGCTTAAGTGATAATAGTGTAGGGGCTTTATATAAAGATAACAATGGAATAGTGTGGGTCGGGACCTACAAAAAAGGAATCTCTTATTACCATAAAAGTGTTTATAAATTCCCCTTAAATCAGTATTTAACTGGGGAAAATGCGCTAAACGAGGATGTTAATTCATTTGCGGAGGACAACAAAGGTAACCTGTGGATCGGAACAAACGGAGCAGGCCTGTTGTACTTGAACAGAAGTACAGGCGAAATAAAAAGGTACCGTAATAATGCTGCCAGCAATAATTCGTTAAGTAGTGATATTGTGATCAGCCTTACCATCGATCATTCAGGTGTTTTATGGATCGGTACCTATTTAGGTGGGCTTGATTCTTTTGACGGGAAGAAGTTTACGAATTTTAAGCACACCGCTGATCCCTCGAGTATTTCAGATAACCGGATTTATGCTTTGCAGGAAGATTCTTCCAACAGGCTCTGGGTAGGAACCTTAAACGGTGGGCTGAATTTACTTGACCGCAGTACCGGAAAATTTAAACACTTTAACCCTTCGGTTAAAAATACATTAAATGCTTATGTGGTTACCTGTTTGTACGAAGATAAAAACAAAAACATCTTAATAGGCACCACAGCAGGGTTGAATATCCTGGATGCAAAAACCGCTAAGTTTAGCTATTTAAAAAACAACAACAGGGATACTAATTCCCTGATACAGGGTGTCGTAAATTCAATCGCCAATGATAGCAGGGRGTGGATTTGGATAGGCACAAGAGAAGGGATAAGCATATACAATCCTGCAAGCAGAAAGTTCACTAATTTAAGCGAAGAGATTGGCCTGCCTGAAAATACAGTGCTTTCACTTATCGAAGATGAGGATCACAATATCTGGTACAGTTCCCTTAAAGGGCTTTACAAAATTTCTGTAATTGCTCAGGGGAAAATCTATAAATTCAGGTACAGTAAGTACAACAAGTCAGACGGGTTGCAGAATACACAGTTTAACATCAATGCAGTACTGAAAACTAAAGCCGGCGAACTAATTTTTGGGGGGCCGAACGGCTTCAATATTTTCAGGGCAGGGCAGATCAAAAACAGCCAGTTTCCCTCAGCGTTGGTCATGACTGACTTAGAAGTATTTTACCATAAGGTAGACGTTGGTGAAAGTATAAACGGGCATGTTATTTTGCCCGAAACCATAACAGAACTTAAGAATTTAAGCCTTAGCTATAAAGAGAATATTTTTTCAGTCCAGTTTGCACTGCTCAATTATTTTAATCCCCAAAAGGTAATCTATAAATACAGTCTGGAAGGATTCGATAAACGTTGGCTTACGGTACCTTCAGAAAGCCGTAAAGCTACTTTTACAAACCTTGATCCCGGCAAATATATACTCCATGTAAGGGCTTTTAATGAAAATGACGCTGTACTCTTGGCCGAATCACAATTGAAAATTACCATTTTACCTCCCTTCTGGCGCACAACATGGGCGTATATCCTGTATGTTTTGGCCATTGGTTGCCTGTTGCTATTTATTAGGAGAAGGGGGATCAATAAATTAAGGCGGGAATTTGCTTTGGTACAGGAAAGAATCCAGGCGCGGCAATTACGCGAGCAAGACCGTAAGGAGGCTGAAAGATTACGGGAACTTGACCTGTTAAAAATTAAATTTTTAACCAACCTGAGTCACGAGTTCAGGACGCCTATTTCCCTGATCCTGGCTCCCGTAGACAAACTTTTGATCGAATCTAAAGAGAAGGAAAGGTATGGTCAGCTGGCCATGATAAAAAGAAATGCAAGGCGGTTATTAAACCTGGTAAACCAACTGCTCGATTTCCGTAAAATGGAAGAGCAGGAACTACGGTTAAATAATAGCGATGGCGAAATTGTTTCCTTCATTAAAGATGCAACAGATTCTTTTTACGATCTGGCAGAACGGAAGCAGATCAAACTTACTTTTAAAAGCACCATAGAAAACTTATACGTATCATATGATCAGGATAAGATAGAGCGGATATTGTTCAATTTACTTTCGAACTCATTTAAATTTACACCAACAGGGGGGACAGTAGGTGTTGAGCTACAAATACTGGGTGGTAAACCAGCGGATGGCAGGGTTTCACTGGAGTTAAAAGTGATGGACTCGGGGATTGGTATTCCAAAGGATAAACAGGAAAAAATATTCGAACGGTTTTTCCAAAATGATACTACCTCTTCCATTCTTAACCAGGGTTCAGGTATAGGCCTTTCTATCACCAGAGAGTTTGTCAAAATGCATGGTGGCGAAATAGTAGTAAAAAGTGAACCTGGTTTGGGGAGTTGTTTTACATTATCCCTAAATCTTGTACCCGTTGCCATTTCAGGGCAGGAGCAAAAACACCTTGAGGATGCCGATGTGCCAAATGCCGCGCCAGATAAAAAAGATGGGGAAAAAGAATCTGCCGACAAGCACCTCCGCGTAAAAAATGCCCCTCTCATTCTGTTGGTTGAGGATAACGAGGATTTTAGGTTTTACCTTAAAGATAACCTGAGGGTTTTTTATAAAATCGAAGAGGCATCAAATGGTAAGGAAGGCTGGCAAAAGGCGCTTGCACTACATCCAGATCTGATCGTTTCCGATATCAGTATGCCTGAAATGAATGGCAATGAGCTTTGCGGGAAATTAAAATCAGACGAGAGGACAAAGCATATACCGATTATTCTTTTAACGGCTTTAACGGGTGAAGAAGAACAGCTAAAAGGGTTAGAAATAGGAGCGAACGATTACATGACCAAACCCTTTAATTTTGAGATCTTGCATTCCAAAATCAAGAACCTGCTCACGCTGAATCAAACCTTTAAAAAAACTTATTCCAGGCAGGTGAGTATGGCATCGCCAGAAATGGAAATAGAATCCGATGATGTGAAATTCCTGAACACCGCATTGCTTTACATTGAAGACAATCTCCATAAACCTCAATTATCGGTAGAAGATCTGAGCAAACATATGATGATCAGTAGGGTATCGTTATACAGAAAGTGTTTACGGGTTACCGGTAAAACCCCTGTTGATTTTATCAGGTCTGTTAAGCTCGAGAAAGCCGCTGTTTTATTGGAGAAAAGTAGTAAAACCATTTCTGAAATCTGTTATATGGTCGGTTTTAGCACCCCTAACTATTTTGCAAAGGCATTCAGGGAAAAATACCAGTTACTTCCTTCAGAATATAGAGCGAAAAAAAAGGATTCGGATTAAAAACAGCTCCTTGTGCCTTTCGGAAAGGATAAGTTGATTGATGGTGTTGAATTAAATAAAAACACAGCTATGTTGCTTCTCAATGTTATTAAGGTAAGCCATTCGGCACAAGCAAAATAATTTAACCACGACTTGTCCCGATTTTCGGGAGATAGAAAGGATGTACACAGATATGAAATCCGTGTTTATCTGCGTGCATCTGTTGTTAAAAGCCTGAGGTCGATTATTAAATTGTAAAAATAACTATCAGACAAGGCTTATTCCTAATCTCATCGTCATGCTGAACTTGTTTCAGCATCTTTTTTGGCAGGAAAGACCCTGAAATAAATTCAGGGTGACGACTGACTTAACCCAAAAACGAGATAATCAAATCGGTATTTAAATATTGAACCCAGGTTAAAAGCGCTTAACTTAACGACATTGCTTTTGCCACTTGAGTAATATTATTCTTGATACGTACTAAATGCCTCGATAATAATCGTTGTTTTAACGCTTATTATTTATATTTGTGAAAGACCAAATATAAAACGCATGAAAAGAATAGCATCAGTATTGCTTTTACTTTGTTCAATCTTCACAATTGATCAAACTTACGCACAGCAGAATTTTAAGAATTGGGCGAAGACTCCTCCAATGGGCTGGAATAGCTGGGACTGTTACGGCTCTTCCGTTACAGAAGCCGAAGTAAAAGCCAATACAGATTACATGGCTTCCAAATTGAAATCTTTCGGATGGGAATATATCGTTGTAGATATCCGCTGGTTTGTGGAAAATGATAAAGCAGGAGGATATAACCAAACGGATCCAAAATATGTAATTGATAAATTTGGCCGTTATCTGCCTGCTTTGAACCGGTTCCCGTCGGCAGCAGACGGACAGGGAGGG
>NZ_JBFTRT010000404.1:0-4773 GCF_056399685.1 Pedobacter sp. 01N416 | reverse complement strand
GAATCCTGAAGATAAGGTATCTGGTTTTCTTTTTAAAGATTTGGAAGTAACTACAAAAACACCTTTTCTGAAAAACAGGTATCAGGATGTTAAAATTGAGAACGTAATGGTAAATGGAGCACCTTTGGTCGTTAAACCTTAATCTAACACTTATTCTTAAGTTAATGATATTGGGCTTCGAAGTTAAACGATTGAGGTGACAGATTGCAAAGAACGGTCGTCATTCCCGCGCAGGCGGGAATCTTAATGCAACATATAAACCTAGCTAAAACGTTAAGATTATTCATAAGTTTTCTTTTTATTCATAGGCATTCATGAGCACTCCGTGGTTCCCAATCAAGTTGGGAATGACGATCCACCTGTAACTGCCATTTCCTTATCCCCGGTCTGTGTCCTCACAGAACGAAAAAATTATATTTAGGTGGTCTGTGGAGACACAGACCACGGCAACTTTTATTATTGCTTGCGCTCGTTTCCAAACGAGCGCATAAATAGCATTACGATTTACATCGTTATAAATGATTGTTTTGTTCGGTGAGCCGCCGACCAAGAGAAAAATACTTCTTTATTTTCCTGCTTTCAGTGTTTCCGTGGCAAAAAAAGCTAAATGCTACCAATCCAATTTCAACAAAGCTACTCCTTGTCTGGCTAATTCCATTTCAAAAGCACCACCCGTGGTGTCAAATTTTCTGGGTTTACCAATCATTTTAAGCTGGCCTGATTTTTCTAATGCTGCAATTTGTTTCGCATCTGGATTTTGGGGTGAACCCATTTTTTTCCATTCTGAATAAGAATTGCTATTTTCGGTATCAATGCGATATTCTTTGACAGTTATCATTTTTACAGGCAATTTATTCAACAAGATGGAAACAACATCTTTTGAATCCGCTTTATCCTCATCATGGTAATTCCATAACATAACAGCAGCGGTTTTCTCGGCTTTAGTGGCTAAAACACCTATGTCTGTTTGTGGTTTTCTGATGCTCGAATCTAAAATAGAATTTAAATTGTACATGCGGTTACTTGTGGCCTCAACACGGTTCCCTTTCATCTGGCCAAACATCCTGAATACATTTAAAACAGGTTTATCAACGCCATTGGTGGCTAAATCCCTAAAACCTGCAAACCAAGGCTGGTTTTCAAATTCGAACGACCAGGTAACAGCGCCCAACAGGTTGATTTTATATTTATCTGTAAGTTCGTAAAGCCGGGCAAAAGAGGCTGCGGTATAGCTCGAATACATGGTGCCGTTTCGGTAGGCATTTTCAGGATTGGTACTCATGCCACAGGCTGCACAGCCTTCAGGATCGGATTCGCCGATAATTACAGGGATATTTTTAAGTTGAGGGTATTTACTGATGATCTTATAATTTCCATCAATATTGCGGAGCTGTGCCCTTACATTCATCACTACGGTTCCATTAACCACCCTTGGCGAGCCTTTAGCATGAAAAAGAACAGCATCTAAAGGCGAACCGATTTTGCCCGTTACATAATTGGTATCGTTTAAACAATGTTTGATAAAGGCATCCAGGTACTTCGTTCCACCGCCTGTTACGTTGGCACCACCAATTTTCGCGGTAGGTAGGGCACGTTTTAGTCCATCGGCAGCGTAATCGTAAAGTTTAAAGAATTCGGCCTGTGTACCTTTCCAATAAGCGCCATCAGGCTCGTTCCACACTTCCCAGTACCAGCTTTCTACCTCAGCCTTGCCATATCGTGCTACACAATGTTTTACCCATTCGTAAACCAAATTGCCCCACTTTTTGTAATCTTTTGGCGGATAGGCCCAGCCGGTTAAAATTTCATCATACCGGGCGCCAGGCTTCCATTTGTGTTGATAAGGTTGAGGTTTGGTTGAAAGTGCCTCAGGCATAAAGCCTATTTGAGCCAAAGGTTTCATGCCTCTTTTTACGTAAGTATCGAAAATCTGATCAACAATTTTCCAGTTGTAAACCGGATTACCTTTGGCATCTTCAGTATAGGCATTCGTCGATCCCCATTTTAAAGCAGGAGTGCCATCGCCAGAGGTTAGCAAGTTATGCGCACGTACGTATACCGGAACCGGACTTAATTTAGAAATCTCGGTCAATAACTTCTGTCCATCTTTCATGTAGGTGTAATTCGGCTCATCGTAGCCAAACCAGGCCCAAATGGGTTTCATTGGTGCTATATTCTTGTCGAAATTAACCTCGATGCTGGCTTTAGACTGCGCATTAACCGTATGGATGAAAGCGGTTAAGCTAAAGAGTAGGAGGTAAGCTTTTTTGAATGTTTTCATATCGTGTTTTTTATTTTGGTCAAGACTTCCGAAGTTTACCCTGGCATATGGCCTGGCAAAACTTCGGAAGTCTGCTTATGGCTGCTCGTAAATTTCGGCTTCAATAATACTTAAACCACCTTTTAGTTTGGTTTCTGCACGGTCAACACCATCATCAAGTTTTTTACCATTTACCTCTACGCCAATATATGAGTTTTCTTTTTCTTTTCCTGAACCCATTAACTGTATGGTAACTGTTTTTCCTTTTGCTGGCTTGCAGTTTGCAGTAAAATAACCCAGGCTAGGTTTGCTATTGCCTTCGAAAACTACTTTTCCATCAACCAGGATCCTTAATGGATAAATTTTGGTTCTAAAACCATTCAATTTTAGCGAGACTGCTGATACTGTACTTTCTTTTGCTAAAGTATATTTGATCCATGCGGTAGCGATCTTTCCATCGTTTACCCAATCGCTCAATTCATTATCATCGAAGCTTAAATTGGCTTTATCGCTATTGGCGCCAGCCTCGGTAGCAATAATTTTAATCGATTTACGGGAAATTGTGTATGATGGATCAAGCGGTGTTGCGCCTTTGCTTAAATTCGGTTTCAAACCATCGCTTGGTAGTTGGTTAGATAATCCCTGAGTAGTATTAACCGGTAAAGTTTCGAATGAAAGGCTTGCAGGCCGTAAGTCTTCTGCTTTTGCGGTTAAATTAATTTTTCCGGCAGTAGTTGTCGATCTGATGAGCACTCTGTTTACCCCATTTTCTACTGGCAGGTCTTTAGCCAAAATATAATTATCTGGCCCCTGGGCTAAGCCTCCACGCCATTCGGCTGGGCCATCTAAACTAAATTTGATCATATTTGAAGCCGTAGGGCAACGGTTTCCATCCTGATCTGTTACTTCAACCTGTACCAATACCACATCGGCACCATCAGCCTTAAAACCGCTTGGGTTTTTCATTGCAGTAAGTTTTAATCCTACTGGTTTGCCTGCCGTTTTTAATTGTGTTTCTGCCAGTTTTTTTCCTGCTGAAGAATAAGAAATAGCCTTTATTGTGCCTGACTGGTAAGTTATGTTTTTAAAAGTGAACAGAAAACCATTACTTTTTTCACCAAAACCAAGCGATTTATTGTTCAAGATCAGCTCTACCTTGTCGCCACTGGCCACCACATACACATTCTTCTTAACGCCAGCTTTGTAGTTCCAGTGCCCGATTAAGTGGATGCCAGTTTTTTTTGCATCAACCCAACCATCCCACATTACTTTGTGTGCAAAAAAGGCATCTTTAGGAATGCGCATCGCATCCACTTCGCCACTTCTGCGGTAGTTTTCTTCGCCGCGGTGGTGGGTATTCGAATCAGAAAATATAATGTTTACCCCACCAGAACTTACCCTGGTTCCTGTTCCGGGGCGTTCTTCGTAATATTCGTTCCAACGGATTACATCTTCAATGGCAAAAGAATCCTGGTTGCGGTTATAATCGCTGGCATCGGCATCTTTGTATTTCGGACCTGCGCCATTTACATGGAAGGGAGGGGAGAACTCATCCCAATACTTCCGTAGGGCTTCATCTCTCGAATATTCCATAGACCATACTGGTTTGGTTGCGCTTTTATTGATGTACAACATTTCGCCACCATATTCGGCTTCAGGGATATCAAGCATTTCTCTCGATCCGATTGCTCTGCCTCCATTTGGGTCGTAAAGATTTCTAATCTCTTTCATTTCCTGCATGTGCGCTGCACTGATCGATTCGTTTCCACATTCGTAAAAAACGATACTCGGGTTGTTGCGGTTGTAAATAATCGCATCTGTCATTACCGCTTTTCGCTGATCCCAACGGGTTCCGGTAACATCTTTTTCCGAATCTCCGGCAGGCATGGCTTGGATCAAACCTACACGGTCGCAAGATTCTATATCCTGTTTCCATGGCGTAATGTGCATCCAGCGTACCAAATTGGCATTACTTTCTACCATGAGTTGATTGCTGTAATCGCTTAGCCAGGGTGGTACTGATAAGCCGATTGCCGGCCACTCGTTACTGCTGCGTTGGGCATAACCCTTCATCATCAATACACGATCGTTCAAATAAACCATCCCGTTTTTAAATGCTGTTTTTCTAAATCCGGTTTTGGTGCTCAGCTCATCGATAGTCTTGCCTTCAGATTTTAATCTTGAAGTAACCGTGTATAAGTAGCCGTAGCCCCAGCTCCAAAAATTTAAGCCGGTTACCAATGCTTCGGCTTTTAAGGTCAACATATCACCAGCTTTAATATTGGTTTCTGCGGATTTAAAGGTTTTAACTATTTTTCCATCAAGGTCTTTAAGTTCTACCTCATAAACCAGTTTTTTATCTGTTTCACTTTCATTTTTGACCTGCGATTCAGAAACCACTAAAGCTGATTTACCTTTAATATTAAAAGCTTTAGCGTAACAGTAGTTACCAGTAGTTTTTAAAGTAGAATAAAGTGGAAGTGTTTGATATACATTACCGGTAACATGCAAGC
>NZ_JBFTRT010000403.1:0-4774 GCF_056399685.1 Pedobacter sp. 01N416 | reverse complement strand
GGACAGTCCTGTGTAAGCGGAAATTAAATTTTTAACGTTTTCACTCAGCCCTTCCAAATTTAAAACAGTTTCTACGTTTAGTATTTGGCCGTTTTCCACTTGAAAAAGAAAAGTAGTTGTTCCCTGTAAATTACTAAATAATGCTTTAGAAGGATATGGCACTTTAGCGGCCAAATATTTATAAAGACCTACGAACTGACTTTTTTGCTGTTCTTTTTCCGAATCAGATACATTTTGAGCAAATATTGGTAAAGATGTGATTAACAGGATGGATAGTACACTTAAAGTGAAGAGTTTACGGTAATTCATTGTTATTTTTTTAAAACGTAAATATATCATTTCATTTATTGTCTGTTAAAACTTTTCAAATAATATTATTGACGAATAATTCTTTAAATTTAAATACACACAAATATTTAAACCTTAAAGAATTATGAAAACAAAACTAATGCTGGCCTTATTGCTGGCTGCATCCATTAATGGCTTCACCCAAACAAAAGCCGAAACTGTTAAAAACATCAACCAACTATTAGCAAAAGCTATAGGCGGAACCGATCGTATTTTACGTAAGGGAATAGAAACCACGTTTACAATTACAGCAAATTCATTTTATATTGATGAAGAAATGAATTATGGAGTTTTTACAGTTGGAAAAAGCTTTGCCAGTTCGGATAATGCCAAAGAAGAAACCACCAACAAATCGCAAATAAACGTCTGGAAAGGCTTCAAAGTTAGCTTGGAACAGACCAGCACAAAAATCAAATCAATCTATCCGGTTTTTGACAAAGGCGAAGATGAGCCCGATAACGATAAAAATGGAATTAGATATTATTGTTTAGCTGGTGATGAAGAAAAATTGGTAGCGGCATTAACGCATCTGCAAGGGATCTATTCGAGAAAACAATAAACTTAATAAGCCAAAAGCCAGGAAGATATTGCTGGCTTTTCATTTTTATTTTCGCGACGTAACATAAGCAGGACTATAGCGATAAGGTTTAGTTTTCTTCACTAAAACTTCATAATTGAAGTGCACCTTTGAAATAACAAAACACGAAGCGATTTCAATTTTGTTAAATTCTAAAAACTCATAATTAGTTTTTTAGTTTTCCGGTTACCCTTATCTGATACCTCATGTATTGCAAAATACATGAGGTTTTTTTATGGAAAATTACTCGGTACTTTCTTTAAGCATTTGATAAAGATCTGTTGCACCTCCATCAAATTTAGTCCCGTTTACATAAAATGAAGGCGTTCCGTTTACACCACTTCGTACACCACTATCAAAATCATCTTCTATTTTCCTTTTGATATCTTCAGAGACGCTGTCTTGCTGAAACTGCTCCAGATCTAAACCAATCGTTTCAGCCAATTCGTCGAACAGCTCGCCATCTAAACGGTATTGATTTTCGTAAAGTGCATCGTGCATTTCCCAAAACTTACCTTGTAAACCTGCCGCTTCTGCAGCAATAGCAGCCGGAAAAGCAAACTCATGGGCATTCGCCAAAGGAAAATGACGGAAGATAAATTTGATCTGATGGCCAAATGTTTCTTCAATTTCCTTCATAATCGGGTAGGCATTACCACAATATGGACATTGATAATCGCCAAATTCGACAATGGTTACACTCGCTGAATCATCACCTTGGATGTGATCCTGATTGTTTACCTCAGGTTTTAAAGTACTCATAGCTTATTTCTTATCTAATTCCTCCAATGCGTCTAAAATTCCGTCAGCGCCAGGGTTAACGGCTATTGGCGACAAATAACTCCAGGCAATTTTTCCTTCTTTATCTATAACAAAAAGTGCCCTTTTGCTTTCGCCAAGTTCTTCATCGTATACACCATAAGCTTTTGACACTGCGCCTTTTGGTTCAAAATCGGCCAAAAGTGGAAAATGCAGTTTTCTATTCTCTTCAAAAGCGAGGTGGCACCAAACACTATCAACAGAAACACCAAAAATCTGTGCATCATACTTGTTAAAATATTTTAGCATTTCGTTATAAAGTGCCATTTGGTCGCTGCATACTGGGCTCCAATCGGCAGGATAAAAAGCCAGGATAACATTTTTTCCTTTAAAGTCTTTAAGTTTTATTTTCTGATCGGGAGTAGCATTCAATTCGAAATCTGGTGCTACAGCGCCTTTTTCTAACATATTAAGGAGTTTAAAATTTAAATCATTTAATAAACAACGCTGAATCTGTGTTGTTTGCAACAAATTTTAGCCTAATTTCTGCCTTTTGATTAAGTAAGACTGAAGGACAGGGTAAAATCCATCGTTCATATCGGCATCAATTAAGTCGATTTTATATTGGGCGCATTTTAGCACAATCTGCTGTCGATACGAGGAAACTGCCGCTGTATAATTTTCCTTTACCTGATTGGTATGTACTTTAATCGTTTCGCCGGTTTCCATATCGATAAACTGGTATGGGCGGTTTTCAAAATTGAAATCAACTTCTTTTGATTTATCTACCACGTTAAAAACCACCACTTCATGTTTGTTGAATTTTAAATGCTGCAAAGCATCAAAAAACTCGTCCGTTTTATCTGTGCTGGTTTGTGTATTAAAAAGATCGCTAAAAACAATTACCAATGAACGTTTATGAATCAATTCGGCCACCTGGTGTAAAGCTTCGCTTAAATTAGTCTGTGCATTTACCTTGGGTTTATGTAACAGCTCTTCCAATTGTGTAAACAGATATTTCTGATGTACTGTAGTCGACTTTGCTGGCGAATTCAACAGTATTTCATCTGTAAATAAGCTTAATCCGAAAGCATCACGCTGTTTCTTCAACAGGTACATCAAAGATGCAGCAGCCTGTATCGAGAAGATCAGTTTGTTATTTTTAGGTTCAGGAAAGTACATTGATGAGGACACATCAATCACAAACTGGCAGCGCAAATTGGTTTCTTCTTCGAAACGTTTACTGTAAAGTTTATCAGTTTTGGCATATAATTTCCAGTCGATATTTTTAACATTATCGCCATTATTATACTGGCGGTGCTCTGCAAATTCAACCGAAAAGCCATGGAACGGACTTTTATGCAGTCCGGTAATAAAACCTTCTACCACTTGTTGTGCAAGCAATTCTAAATTACCATAGCTTGTTTCGTTTTCGTAGTTTACAACCCGCATATGGTAAAGCTAATAAAAGATTTATTAAAAAAAATTAAAAAAGTCCCCAAGACTTTCGAAGTTTCAAAGGTCCAAGCACTGGCTAACTACAAACTGTGAATTGCAAACTGCAAATTGATATGGGCGTTCCCCAAGCTACGCAAGGGGCGGGCTTTGCAGGGCTGCGCTATGCTCCGGTACCGACGAAGGATCGGTACTAACCCTTACAATCCCTAACGCAAAACCTCCGCCTTAAAGACCTGGCAAACCTGAGCAATTTGATGGTCCGACTATGCTACTATCCTTTGATAAATAAACCCGATTGCAGTGGTAGCTGCCGGCTTCACGCCGGCACTACAAACGGAAAGCAGGGCCGAAACCCCCAATGAAAAACTGATCCCTCATTTCCAAAAACAAATAAAATGATTTAAAACAAAAAATCCCGGACTCAATAAATGAATCCGGGATCTATATTTTATAATTACTTAACTTACTTCTTAGCAATTCTAAACAAATGACCATTATCGGTTACAGAATAAAGCGCCCCGTCTTTTCCTTCTACCATATCACGGAAACGTTCGCCTTTACCTTCCAGTAATCGCTCTTCACCAACAATTTTATCATTTTTTATTACCAATCTGATAATATGCGAACCACCCAAGCCACCTACAAACAAATTTCCTTTCCATTCGGCGATACTATTGCTGTTATAAAACGCAATACAGCCAGGAGAAATACTTGGGTTCCAATAATAAATAGGTTGCTCCATACCATCTTTCTGTTGAATACCATCACCTACTTTTTTACCACTGTATTCTGTTCCGTAGGTAATAATTGGCCAGCCATAATTTTTGCCTGGTTTAATAATATTTACCTCATCGCCACCTTTAGGGCCAAATTCGGCTTCCCATAAATCACCGGTTAAAGGATTAATGGCTAAACCATCTGGATTCCGCAATCCATAGGCATAAATTTCTGGTTTTGCATCTGCTTTGCCAGCAAAGGGTCCGTTCGCCACAGCTTTACCATTGGTGGTAAGGTGTAAGATTTTACCCAAAGAAGAATTTAAATATTGTGCCTGAATTCTGATATCGTTACCAGAACGTTCGCCAGTACTTACAAATAAATTACCATTCTTATCGAACACAATTCTCGAACCGTATTGAAGTTTACCGCCGTAAGCCGGTGTAGCGCGGTAAATAATGGTTTGGTTTTCTATTGTAGTTTCATTAGCTGCTAATTTACCTTTGGCAATGGCTAATAAAACACCTTTATCCTGTGGCTCTGAATAAGCCCAATAAATCATTCTGTTTTTAGCAAAGTTTGGATCTAAAGTTACATCCAATAAACCGCCCTGGCCAGATGGATCTACCTTGGGTAAACCGGTTATCTTTTTGCTTAATTTCCCATCAGGAGTAAGGATCACCATTGTACCCTGTTTTTGTGTAATTAAAAAACCACCGTTTGGAAGAACTGAAATGGCCCAAGGATTTTCTAACTTTTCATTAATAATCGTAATATCCAGAGGCGTTTTGGTTTTTACTCCTCCAATTCGGGTCTGCCCGGCAAATGCTGGCTTATAATCTGCTGATGGTTCGTTGGTTTCAACAGGGTTTTGCGCCAATACACATGCAATATTTGCACAGTTTAGGGCTAAAC
>NZ_JBFTRT010000402.1:0-4775 GCF_056399685.1 Pedobacter sp. 01N416 | reverse complement strand
GTGAGAGATATAGTAGAAAATCCATTTCAAAACACTATCTTTGCGCCAAATTTGAGGCGCATTTTATGCAAAAGATTAGAAATATAGCTATTATAGCACACGTTGACCACGGCAAAACTACTTTGGTTGATAAGATTTTACATTCTTGTTCTATTTTTCGTGACAACGAACAAACAGGAGATTTGATATTGGACAACAACGATTTAGAGCGCGAGCGTGGTATCACGATTGTATCTAAAAACGTATCGGTTCAGTACAAAGACGTAAAAATTAACATTATTGACACTCCTGGTCACGCGGATTTCGGCGGTGAGGTAGAACGTGTTCTGAAAATGGCAGATGGTGTACTTTTACTTTGCGATGCTTTTGAAGGTGCAATGCCTCAAACGCGTTTCGTAACGCAAAAAGCTTTAGCCCTTGGTTTAAAACCGATTGTGGTTGTAAACAAAGTGGATAAAGAAAACTGTCGCCCAGAAGAGGTTTATGAGCAGATTTTCGAATTGTTCTTTAACCTTGAAGCAACTGAAGATCAATTGGATTTCCCTGTAATTTACGGTTCATCTAAACAAGGATGGATGAGTACAGATTGGAAAGTACCAACTACCGATATTTTCGCTTTGTTAGATGCGGTTGTGGCAAACATTCCACCTGCACCAATTAACGACGGTACTTTACAGATGCAGATCACTTCGTTAGATTATTCCTCTTTCGTTGGTCGTATCGCAATCGGTCGTGTACACCGTGGTACAATTAAAGAAAACCAACCGGTTACTTTAATCAAACGCGATGGTAAAATCGTTAAATCAAGAGTAAAAGAACTTTATACTTTCGAAGGTTTAGGTAAAATCCGTACTACAGAAGTAAGTTCAGGTGATATTTGTGCAGTTGTAGGTATTGATGGTTTTGATATTGGTGATACAATCGCTGATTTTGAAGCACCAGAACAATTACCGGTTATCAGTATTGATGAGCCAACAATGAACATGTTGTTTACCATTAACAACTCTCCATTTTTTGGTAAAGAAGGTAAATTAGTAACTTCTCAACGTATTAAAGAACGTTTAATCAAAGAAACAGAGAAAAACTTAGCTTTAAAAGTTGTTGAAACAGCTTCTCCTGATGCTTGGTTGGTTTATGGCCGTGGTATTCTCCATTTATCTGTATTAATCGAAACGATGCGTCGTGAAGGTTATGAGATTCAGGTAGGTCAGCCTCAGGTTATCGTTAAAGAAATTGATGGTAAAAAACATGAGCCGATTGAAACTTTAATCGTTGATGTTCCAGGCGAAGTTTCTGGTAAAGTAATCGAATTGGTAACTCAACGTAAAGGCGAGTTGTTAATTATGGAGCCAAAAGGCGATTTACAACACTTAGAATTCGAAATCCCGGCACGTGGTATCATTGGTTTACGTAACAACGTTTTAACTGCTACAGCGGGAGAGGCGATTATGGCTCACCGTTTCAAAGCTTACGAGCCTTGGAAAGGTACAATTCCTGGTCGTTTAAACGGTGTATTGGTTTCAATGGAAAAAGGACAAACTACTGCTTATTCAATCGATAAGTTACAAGATAGAGGTCGTTTCTTCATCGATCCGGGAACTGATGTTTACGAAGGTCAGATTATGGGTGAGCATATCCGTGATAACGATTTAGTAGTAAACGTGGTAAAAGGTAAAGCATTAACCAACATGCGTGCTTCTGGTACTGATGATAATACCCGTATTGCACCGGCAATTAAATTCTCTTTAGAGGAAGCTATGGAATATATCCAGGCTGATGAGTATATCGAGGTTACACCGCAAAGCATGCGTTTACGTAAAATCTTCTTAACAGAACAAGAACGTAAAGTTAAAGGAAAGCAATTCGCTTAACTCCTTAAGAATATAAATATTAAGGCCTCGATGTAAATCGGGGCTTTTTTGCGTTTAAAGGTTTTATTGGGGTTGACAGCTTTAATCATAAATAGATCCTGAATTTGTCAACTCTAAAGTAATGATCTACTCAATATTTATTTAGATATCATAGGTGGTTATAAAAATGATGGGGAAAGCAATTGCGGAACTTTTTTTATTGTTAGTCCTTCTTTCCGCTAAATCCCCGATGAAGAATCGGGGGATATCGCTGCAATAAGGTTTAGGGGCGTTGGGGCGGTGGTATTAGGTTTCTTCAGTTTTACTTATCTTTCCAAAACAATATAATATCCATGCAAAGCTACCTACAATCCTTTAATATTCTTTCGCCGGCAGAAATTGATGTTTTTACAGCAAACGCTACACCAAGAACATTAAAAAAAGGAGAATTCTTTATTACCGAGAATAAAATTTGTAAGGAAGTCGCTTTTATAAAATCGGGGACTTTGCGCTCATTTTATACATCAACCAGCGCAGAAGAATATACCTATTGCCTTACTTTTCCCAATCAGTTTATGACAGCATATTCATCTTTGATTACCGGAAACCCAACTGTAGAAAATATTCAGGCCATGAGTGATGTAGATTTATTGATCATTAAAAAAGAAGTTATAGATATTTTGACCGAATCGAGCATTAATGGGCTGAGATTATTCAAAACAATAGCTGAACAGCAATATATTCATTTAGAGAAACGTGTGTTTATGTATCAAAAAGATGCAGCCAAAGCACGGTATATAGAGCTTTTTAAAAGTCATCCAGATTATATCAAACAAATTCCAGTAAAGTATCTGGCATCTTTTCTGGCCATTACGCCAAGACATTTAAGCAGACTGCGGAAAGAAATCATTTAAGGACATTTGTCTGCTTCTTGAGCGCAAGGACTGTGTTAATTTTGTGTTGTAGATAAAACAACATGAAAAATATTTTAATCATTAATGGTCATCCAAATAAAGATAGCATCAATTTTGCGTTGGCTGAAGCCTATTATAAAGGCGCTAAAGATTCAGGTGCCAATGTTTCATTAATTCATCTCGCTGAATTAGTATTTAATCCCAACCTGGCTTTCGGGTATCGCCAAAGGACGGAATTAGAGCCCGATTTGCTGTCAAGTTTGGAAAAAATCAAAGCTGCTGATCATTTGGTTTGGGTACATCCTGTGTGGTGGGGTGGCATGCCTGCCATAATGAAAGGTTTTATCGATCGACTGTTTCTACCAGGTATTACTTTTCAGTATCGCGAAAATAGCGTTTGGTGGGATAAGCTGTTAAAGGGAAAAACGGCAAGAATCATTACGACACTAGATCAGCCTTCTTGGTATTATTGGTTATCGTTCGGTCGCCCTAGTGTTAACCAGTTAAAGAAAAGTGTACTTCAGTTCTGTGGGGTAGATCCGGTAAAAGTTACTTATGTAGGAATTATCAAAAAATCAACTGAGAAACAGCGTCTAAAATGGCTTTCTGAAGTTTATAAATTAGGTAATCGCTTGCGTTAAGTATTTGTAATTCAGTTAAATTGTTAATCAGGTGCGCAATTTTTTGTCAGTATTTTTTCATAAAACCTTTGGGAATAAAAAACTAACAATTGCATGGCAATTAATTTTGCGTTCAGTTTTAATTTTGTGCTTTTGCAAGCAAACTAATCATCCCACATCATGATTAATAAAGGGTTATCCAAAATGGGTATATTTTTATTAAATATGCTCTCACTGTTACCGCTATTTATTTTATACAGATTGGCGGATGCTTTTTATGTGTTAATATTTTATGTTTTTGGTTACCGCCGGAAAGTGGTTAAAGAAAATCTGGTTAATGCATTCCCCGAGAAAAATACTGCTGAAATCCATGCCATAGAAAAACGTTTTTATAAATTTTTCTCCTCACTTTTTATTGAAGTGATTAAAATGAAAAGCATTTCTGAAAAGGAATTAAATAAAAGGGTAAAATTTAAAAATACCGATCTGGTAGAAGCCTATCTTAAAAATAACGAAAGTGTGCTTTTCTGTTCATCACATTATGGCAATTATGAATGGGTGTGTATGGCTATTGGCTTAAACTTTTCTGGCAAACATTACCCAATTTATAAACCGTTGAGCAGCGAAGCTTTTGATAATTGGTTTTTGACTATGAGAAGCAGGTTTGGCAACCATATGGTGTCTATGCGTCAAACTTTAAGGGCTATTCAATCGAGTAAAAATGAACCGACCATGTTTACTTTTGGAAGCGATCAGGCACCTTCAAAAGATGAATCGAATTACTGGACAACTTTTTTAAATCAGGAATCTTCCATCCAGTTAGGGGTTGAGAAAATAGCCAGAAAAACAAACCGTCCGGTGTTTTACCTCAAAATAAATTATTTAAAAAGAGGCTATTACGAAGTAGATTGTGTGCCGATCTGTTTAAACCCAGCAGAAACTGCTGAATTCGAAATCACCGAAATGCATACGCACTTTTTAGAGGATATGATTACAGAAGCACCAGCTTACTGGTTATGGAGCCACCGCAGATGGAAATATAAACCTGAGCAAAAGATTTCAGAAATCATCAAAAAAGATCAGAACACAATGGATGCCATGGCTTAGGCTAATCCATTTGTCTAAATATGAAATCTAACATTTTCGTGGCATAATTTTTTAAGGTGCTTTTTAAATTAGCACTATAAAATTTCTGGTATGATTAAAAAGGGGATTTCCCATTTGGGAGTATTTTTTTTAGGCGTATTATCTCTGCTCCCATTATCTGTTTTATACATTTTGGCCGATGGAGCTTATTTACTACTGTATTTTGTTTTCGGCTACCGACGCAAAGTTGTTCGGGAAAATTTATTAAATGCGCTTCCTGATAAAACATTACAAGAGATTTTGGT
>NZ_JBFTRT010000401.1:0-5847 GCF_056399685.1 Pedobacter sp. 01N416 | reverse complement strand
TCTGAGGAAATAAGGCATCCATACTTTCTTCTACAGCACTTTTCGACCCTGGGAAGGTAAGTGCCAATGTTTCTCCGATAAAACCCGCTACACCACGCGAAAGCATGGCATAAGGCATGCGTTCCTGTCCGTAACGTCTCGCAGTTTCCATAATCCCATCGATATTGCGGTCAATTAAAGGCGCAATGGCCTCTGGAGTTACATCGCGGGGTGAAAGGCCAGTTCCCCCGGTAAAAATGATTAAATGGTAGCCGCCTTTGCTTAACTCGCTGGCTTTATCCCGAATGATATTGATCTCGTCGGGTACGATTTCATATTTCTCAGCATTGATGTCCCATTGGGCTAATCTCGAAATAATCGCTTTGCCAGAGTTATCCTGTGCTTTGTTTTCGAAAACAGAGTCTGAACAAACTACAACTGCAGCTTTTAGTTCAGGGAATTTGGCATTTTTAAGATCAGATTTTCCTCCCGATTTTTTTAATAACCTGATGTTTTCTATTTCAACACCTTTATCAATCGGTTTTAACATATCGTACATGGTTAAAGCTGTAACCGAAGCACCATGCATGGCTTCAACTTCTACACCTGTTTTGTAAATGGTATGTACTTCAACTGTAATCATGATGGTTAAACCTACAATTTCGTAGGTAATGGCCGTGTATTCAATTGGAAGCGGGTGACAATCGGGAATTACATCACTGGTTTTTTTTACGCCGAATAAACCCGCTGCACGGGCAAATTCAAATACATCGCCTTTGGGAATTTTACGCTGTTCAACAGCATCAATGGTTTCTTGCTTCGATACCTTTACAGTAGCGGTTGCAATGGCAATCCTTAAGGTGTTGGATTTTTTTGTGATGTTTACCATATTAAATATTTTCTTTCCACTGGTGGGTTTCGTCTTCGAATATTTCTTTTCCCCAGATCGGTAATTCTGCTTTTAACCGATCTACAACTTCAGTACAGGCCGCCATTGCCGGTTTACGGTGTGCCGACGAAGTGAAAACAAAAAGGCAGATTTCGCCTGTTTTAACTGTGCCCAAACTATGATAAATATGCATGCAATTGAGTGGATATTTTTCGAAGATTTCTTCCCTGATCTGATGCATTTTTTCGAGGGCAAGGTCTTCGTATGCGGTATATGTTATCGCTGCAACAAATTTGCCTTCAATTTCATCTTTTCTCACCTGGCCCATAAAAATACTATGGCCTCCAATAGCTGTTTTGTTGTTGTGTTTGGCAATACTGTCGGCTATAAAAGCAGGTTCGATTGGGCCATTTACAAATATGTTCTTTATCTTTTTTTCGCTCATGTTAGGGTTTGAGAAAATGATCTCTCCATTTTACGATACCACCTTTTAAACTGTATATTTTTTTTGCATCGCCATATTTTTCCTGCATAGCCTCTGCTGCGGCTACACTTCTGATGCCATGCTGGCAAATCAGCACCACATGTTTTTGATAAAATTCTTTACTCATAAAGGCGCCAAACTCCGACATTGGTACCTGCGTAAAGATCTGTTTATCCAGTATGGGTACTTCGTGCCTTTCGCGTACGTCGATTAAAATTGTAGATTCTAACTGCTGAAGTTTAACCAGTTCGCTGGCATCAATTTCTTTATATCCCTGCGGTCCTTCGCTCGTATCCTGATAATCCATATTTAAAAATTCATCAACAGTTTTGGGCAGGGAATAACCGCCTCCATGACTGATATTGATGGTATATTGTTCTTGTGTAAGTAGGTTGTAACTTAAAATTTTATTGGTGAGTGGTTGCCCGATTTTGGCAATCAGTTTAATGGTTTCTGCGGCTGCCATGGTACCCAATATTCCTGGCAATACGCCTAAAATGCCATTTTCTGCACAATTGGCTACTTCTCCTTTATCGGGTGGAATGGGGAAAAGATCGCGGTAATTGGTGCTGGGCGTTAAATGATCGGGCGTGTTAAATATGGCCAACTGACCCTCAAAACCCGAAACTGCAGCAAATATTAGCGGTTTGTTCAATAGGGCACTGGCATCGTTAATGAGGTATCTGGATTCGAAATTGTCTGTACCATCCAATATGTAATCGTATCTGGATAGAATATCGAGGATATTATTTTTCTGCAAACGGATGGGGTGGCGGATAATCCCGATCTGCGTATTCATCTCCTGCAAGCGCTTTGCTGCAATCTCTACTTTCAGTTTCCCGATATCAGCCGTTGTAAAAAGAATCTGTCTATGTAAATTGGACAATGAAATGGTATCGTCATCAACAATACCAATATGGCCAATGCCGGCAGCAGCAAGGTATTGCAACGCTGGACAACCCAAGCCACCAGCACCAATTACAAGCACTTTTGCCCTTAAAAGCTGCTGTTGTGCCTCCTCTCCAAATCCTTTAAGGATAATCTGCCTGTTGTATCGTTCTGCACTCATATCGTTTATCCGCCAGAAAAAGGTGGCATTATGGCTATTGTAGCGTTGTTGGTAATTTCAGTATTTTCCTGAACGATATTTTTGTTCAAGGCAAGTTTATATTTCATGCTTTTTAAAGCAGGAAACTGATTTTCTAAATACTGTTTAAAAGCATCGGTATCAGCAATGCCATCAACCTCAATATTTTGATTGTTGATAAACTCGGAAATCTTGCCAAAACTGATCAATTCGATTTTCATCTGTATATTTTTGTTTTTATCGGTGATGAAGCTATCATGAGCATGTTTTTCACAAGTTTCTATTTGATTTTTGTGTTCAAGCGCTCACAGGCTCGGTTTATTACCATTTGTGAGTGTTTGCTCATGATGGTTTCATGCTGCTAATTTACCTGTAAGATGCTGATTTTACTCAATCCTTTTACAAATCTTCTTCCTGTTGCGAAATCGCTTGGTGTAATAATGGTGATATTTCCCTTTTCAGCCTTTGCAGGATTGGTATCATAACCGGTTAAAACCAGCACTTGATTTCCGGTTGGCGAATTAAAAATTTCGTTCCACGAGTACACCACTTTATAATTATCGGTTGCCGTAAAAACCAGATAATATTCACTTAATGTTTTTGGTGAGGCAGCATCTATTTCTACCTTGGCCAAAATATCTTTCAAAAGCACACCTTTAATGTTTTTAATGCTGCTTTTACGCTGCATCAAGTGGTTAAAAATTGTCATACTATCCAAACTAACGGATTTATAAGCACTTAAATTGTCTAAAGTAACTGTTAGCGGAGCTTTAACCTTTCCTTCGATTACAAATTGCTTGCTCTCCTGTGCATTTACAGCAAAACTTAAAAATAATAAGCCGATGATAAGGTATTTAATATTATGCATGTGTAAATAGTAATTTATAAGCGGCCAGCGCCAATACACAGGCCAGCACATTTTTTAAAACGGTTTGCGGGAATTTTAAAGCGCCAAAATAAGCGCCACAAATGCCACCCACGAAAGCTACGCCAACATAAGCGAGCATATGGCTGTTAAATTCGAAGCCTTTAATCAGTTGGCCGCCTAAACCAGCAACCGAATTAACAAAGATGAATGCTGCACTGATTGCCGCAGTCTGTTTTTGATCTGTCCACTTTAAAAGCAATAGGATAGGAGAAAGGATAATGCCTCCACCGATACCGATCATGCCCGAAAGTAAGCCGATAATACCGCCAATGGCAAGCGATAGCGGAATGTTCGATGGTTTGAAATCTTTTGGATCGGTATTTTTAAAGAAGAAAAAACGGATTACGGGAATGAGTAACAGCACACCCAAAATCTTTTTATAAATGGAACTTTCGATGGCCATCATGCCGCCAACAAAAGAGAGTGGGATAGAGGCAAGCGCAAAAGGCCAAAAGGTTTTCCATTTAAAATGACCACCACGGTAAAATTGGATAAATGAAGTAGAAGAAACAAACAAATTGAGCAATAGTGCTGTAGGTTTCATAATGGCCGGTGAAATGGCGAAAATGGCCATTAATGCGAGGTAACCGCTTGCGCCACCATGCCCAACAGAGGCGTATAAAAAGGCTACAATAAAAAGCAAACAGTAAAATAGGATAAAACTTTCTTGCATGGTTTAGTTTGGTAAAATCATTACGGTTAGGATGTCGCCTTTTTTTAATTGTTCTTGTGTTTCATCAAGACAGATCAGGCAATTGGCCTGCGCAAATGAGCTTAATCGATAAGATTCCTGCGCACTGAGCGGGGTAACCAGCCCATTTTCAAATTTGCCCTTTAGGAAATGTGTAAGCCCTGCAGCTTTGGAATAGGAATGGGTAAGTTTTGCCTGAACCTCAAGTACACTATTGCTTTTATGCGATAAGGATTTGATGGATGGCAATACGTAATTATAGTAGCAGCTGAGTACAGATGATGGGTTACCCGGAAGTCCAAATATTAATTTTTGATCTTTTGTGCCAAAAAACAAAGGTTTGCCAGGTTTCTGCTTTACCTTATGAAAAATCTGTTTGATGCCACAATGTGCAGCGGCTTCGATTACAAAATCATAATCGCCTAGGACTGAGCAGGCTCTCTTTTTCCATTGCCAATGCTCCGGCCATAATTTCTGAACCTTTATCCCGTACGTTTAAGCCAAGCTTTAAATTAGAATCCTGCAAGGTGATTTTCCCATCTGTGCGTGTGATTTTTTCTTGCATCACCACAGTATCGGCACCTTCTGGCAAAGGGGCACCTGTAAATATCCTGCTGGTTTCGCCGTTTTGGATGGTTATGGTGGTTGCCGTTCCTGCGGCCATTTCGCCAATTAAGGAGAGTTCTTGTTCGTGATCTTCGAACTTGATGGCATAACCATCCATGGATGATTGGCTAAATGCAGGAATATCGTATTTAGCATAAACATCAGCTGCAAGAATGTGTCCTGATGCCTTTGCCAAATCGATTGAAATGGGATTTAATGCTGTTATGTATTGAGAAATGAGGTCTTTTGCTTCTTTAACGCTAATCATGAAAATTTTATCCTCCAATGGTAATCATACTTCTGTTTTGAATGGTAGTCGCATCAATTTTTTCGAAATCGCTTACCAACTGTCCGCCTAATGCTTTCTTTTTGCTCCAAATAGCTGATTGAATTAGTGGAAGCACATCTTCATTTTCTCGCAATGCCGTAAGCAGATCGGTTTCACTATCCGAAAAAAGGCAGTTCTTTAATTTGCCATCTGCAGTTAAGCGCATGCGGTTACAGGTATCGCAAAAAGGATTGGTCATGGTGCTAATTATGGCAAACGAGCCTTCGTGACCAGGAATCATGAAACTTTTAGCCGTATCATGTGGTTCTCCTTTAACAGGTAATACGGTGAAATCTTTTTCAACTACAGATAGGATTTCATCTAACGAAAACATCTTATTGCTTGTCCATTTGTTACCGCTAAAGGGCATAAACTCAATAAACCTGATCTGGATTGGATTGTGTTTGGTCCAATTGATGAAATCGCAGATCTCGTTATCATTAAGCCCTTTCATCACCACCATATTTACCTTTACCTTGATTTTGTGCTGCAAAAGCAATTCGATATTACTGCGTACCTGATGGAAAACATCCCTTCGGGTAATCATAAAGAACTTCTCAGGTTGTAATGTATCCAGACTAATATTAATGGTTTTAATACCTGCTTCTTTTAATACAGGTAACATTTCGGCAATGCGGGTTCCGTTTGTGGTAATGACGAGCTCGACCGGAAGTTTACCCAATGCTGCAATAATTTGAGCTGCATCTTTTCTTACCAATGGTTCACCACCTGTAAGCCTGATTTTTTTTACGCCATTGGCCACAAAAACTTCTGCCAGCTTAATAATTTCGTCGGTTTGCATTAGCCGGGAGGCAGGGGTGAAGTCGTATTCTTCTTCGGGCATGCAATAAAAGC
>NZ_JBFTRT010000400.1:0-4781 GCF_056399685.1 Pedobacter sp. 01N416 | reverse complement strand
TTGTAGCACCGGTTAATCAGACCGAAAATGTAATCTTTTTGCCTTTCAATAATGAGGTTGCTTTAGAAGAAACTTTTAAAGCACAGGGCAATGAAATTTCGGCTGTTATTATTGAAGGTATTCAAGGTGTAGGCGGCATTAAAGAAGCTTCGAAAAGTTTCTTGCAAAAAATCCGTTCACTTTGCGATGAATATAATACGGTTTATATTGCAGATAGTGTACAATGCGGTTACGGACGTACAGGATCGTTTTACTCACACGATTACGCTGGGGTTAAAGCAGATGTTTATACCATGGCAAAAGGAATGGGTAATGGCTTTCCGGTAGCGGGAATCTCTATAGCGCCCAAATTTAAACCTTGGCATGGAGAGTTAGGTACAACTTTCGGTGGTAACCATTTAGCTTGTGCTGCGGCTTTAGCTGTTTTAGAAGTGATGCAACAGGAAAACCTGATGAAAAATGCAGAAGAAGTAGGAAGTTACCTAATTACCGAATTGAAAAAATTTGAACAGGTGGTAGAAATACGTGGCCGTGGATTAATGATCGGTATTGAGCTACCTGCCGAACTGGCGCATGTTAAAAAAGAATTATTGTTTACACACCATATTTTTACTGGTGAGGCAAAACCGAATGTGATCCGTTTGTTGCCAGCCTTAAATTTAACAAAAGCACATGCTGACGAGTTTTTGGCGGCGTTTAAACAACTGGTAAAATAAATACTGTGTATTTGGTCGATCGTCATGCTGAATTTATTTCAGCATCTATTTTGTAGAAAAGACCCTGAAATAAATTCAGGGTGACGGATCGGGATAAATTAATTTATATTAAAAATGAAACTTTTCACTTCCGTACACGATGTTCCAAGCATCAAACAGTTTGTAAATGATGCGCTAGCGTTAAAGGCGAATCCTTATGCGCACCAAGATTTAGGTAAGAACAAAACCTTAGGTTTAGTTTTTATGAATCCAAGTTTACGTACCCGGTTAAGTACGCAAAAAGCGGCCTTAAACTTAGGTATGAATGTAATGGTGATGAATCTGGATAAAGAAGGCTGGGCTTTAGAAACGCAGGATGGTGTAGTGATGAATGGTTCGACAGTTGAACATATTCGCGAAGCTGCTGCCGTAATGGGCCAATATTGCGATATTTTAGGCTTGCGTTCTTTTCCAAAACTGAATAACCGTGAGGAAGATTATAGCGAAGATTTCTTCAATAAATTTGTGAAATATTGTGCCGTACCTGTAGTGAGTTTGGAGAGTGCAACACGTCACCCTTTACAAAGCTTTGCCGATATCATTACCATTCACGAAACCTGGACAAAGAAACCTGATGGGCGCAAACCAAAGGTAGTTTTGGCTTGGGCGCCTCATGTAAAGGCTTTGCCCCAGGCAGTACCAAATTCTTTTGCAGAGTGGATGTGCAAAGCTCAGGCAGAAGGAATGATCGATTTTACTATTGCGCAACCAGAGGGTTACGAGCTTTCGGAAGATTTTACGCCTAATGCCGATATTCAGTATAATTTAGAAGAAGCTTTGGCCGGTGCTGATTATGTGTATGTGAAGAACTGGAGTAGTTATAAAGAGTATGGAAAAGTGTTAACTTATCCTGATGGCTGGAYGATGAATAATGAGAAATTAAAATTCACAAACGATGCTAAAGTGATGCATTGCTTACCTGTACGCCGCGATCTGGAATTATCATCAGAGATTTTGGATGGACCAAATTCATTGGTTATTCACGAAGCCGGAAACCGTTTATGGGCGGCGCAGGCAGTAATTAAAGCGATGTTGGAGGAATTGTAAATCATATGCCTCGGCTCGTGTCCCCGCGAACCGAAATTATTAATATGGTGAAACAAAACTATTAATGTGATTCGTGGAGACACGAACCACGGTAAGAATAAATTATGAAACAACTCACTATCATAAAAATCGGCGGAAACGTAATCGATAACTCCGAAAACTTACACCAGTTTTTATTGGATTTTACTGCATTGCCAGGAGATAAGATCCTGGTGCACGGCGGGGGTAAAATTGCAACTGAACTGGGCGAATCGTTGGGCATTGAAGCCAAAATGGTTGAGGGTAGAAGAATTACCGATATCGAAACCCTGCGTATTGTAACGATGGTTTACGCCGGACTGATCAATAAAAATATGGTTGCCCAACTACAGGCCAAAGGAAGTAATGCGATTGGTTTAACCGGCGCAGATGGTAATATCATTAAAGCGAAAAAAAGGCCTGTTAGTACCAAAACTTATGGTGCAGAGGCCGGCCCTATGGCAGGTGCAGTTATTGATTACGGCTTTGTGGGCGATTTAGATGAAAATTCTGTTTCAGCGAATGCTTTAGGCACTTTATTAAATGCTGGCTTTGTTCCGGTTTTATGTGCCATTACACATGATGGTGGTACTCAGCTTCTGAATACCAATGCTGATACCATAGCCTCTTCTGTTGCGGTGGCTATRTCAAGCTTATATGAAACCCGTTTGGTATATTGCTTTGAGAAAAAAGGAGTACTTAGGGACGTTAATGATGATGCTTCTGTTGTAAGAGAAATCAAAGCTGATGAGTTTGAAGGTTTAAAAGCCGATGGAACTGTGCAAGGTGGAATGATCCCTAAACTGCACAATGCCTTTGAAGCGATTAAAAAAGGAGTTTCTGCAGTTTATATCGGCAAAGCCGATGAGCTCGCTGAACTTGCCAAGGGAACTTTTGGTACTAAAATGCTGAAGTAAAGGTGGGGGAAAAGAGGTAGAAGGTGAGTAGGTTGAGGGTGGAAGGTTTTTAGTCGAGGTACCTAAACTTATCGTTTGCTTTTCAACACAAAAAATCTGTGCAATCAAACCGAAGAAAAAAAATAAAATCTGTGTAAGCAAACTAAAGGGAAAATAATCATGACAAAAAAAATAGCCATAATTGGTAGCGGAAATATCGGTTTATCTTTAGCGAAAGGTTTGGTAAAGGCCGATTTTGCTCAAGCAGGCGACATTACGCTTACCCGTAGAAATATTGATCATTTAAAATCATTCGCCGAAGCCGGTTTTAATGTAAGCAATAACAATAAACAGGCTGTAGTTGATGCTGATGTTGTGATTTTGGCTGTTCTGCCACAACAATTAAATACGGTTTTAGATGAAATTCAAAATTCAATTGTTCCGACCAAACATTTGGTTATTTCGGTAATTTCTGGCGTGAGCTGTGCTGCGGTTAGGGAAAAATTAGGTGATGATGTTGAGGTAATCAGGGTAATGCCTAACACAGCAATTGCTATTGGTCAATCGATGACTTGCATGGCCAGCGATAATGCATCAGCAGCAAACATTGCAGATGTGACTAAAATGTTCGAAACGGTTGGTTCTGTTGTGAAAATTAATGAAGATTTAATGACTTCAGCAACAGCGCTTTGTGCCTGCGGGATTGCGTTCTTTTTAAGGGCAATCAGGGCTGCATCGCAAGGTGGCGTAGAAATCGGTTTTCATGCTGATGAAGCTTTAAAAATGGCTGTTCAAACGGCTAAAGGAGCGGCTGATTTGCTTTTATTACATGGAACACACCCAGAATCAGAAATAGATAAGGTAACTTCGCCGAAAGGTTGTACCATAGCAGGTTTAAATGAAATGGAACATAACGGTTTTAGCTCATCATTGATAAAAGGTATTAAACTTTCGGCTTTAAAAGCAGGGAATCTGTATACCAAAGAAGGTTAGAGGTGTAGGGTTTAGGACATAAAGTCTTAATTGCAAACATAAAACTGAAAGCCAAAATAAAAGGTAGAAAGTTTAAAGACGGGTTTAGTCTTAATACTTAATACTAATTACTTGATACTATGTTACTAGAAAATATACAAAAAGAAAGTCTGGATTTATTGCGACAGTTGATCCGCATCCAGTCTTTTAGTAAAGAAGAAGATCGGACGGCGAATTTAATTGCGCAGTTTTTGGAGGAGAGAGGAGTTAAGACTCAGCGTAAAATGAATAACGTTTGGGCTTACAACAAACATTTTGATCCAGCTAAGCCAACACTTTTGTTGAATTCACATCATGATACGGTAAAGCCTAATTCAGGTTACACCCGCGATCCTTATGATGCTGCAATTGAAGGTGATAAACTGTTTGGTTTGGGCAGTAATGATGCTGGTGGTTGTTTAGTGTCGCTAATCGGAACCTTTTTATATTATTACAAGCAAGAAAATTTAAAATACAATATCTGTTTGGCAGCGACTGCCGAGGAAGAAATTTCTGGTAATAATGGATTAGAACTGGTTCTTCCTGATTTGGGCGAACTGGAGTTTGGTATCGTAGGCGAGCCTACAGAAATGAATTTAGCCATTGCCGAGCGCGGTTTGTTGGTATTAGATTGTGTATCGCATGGTAAAGCCGGTCATGCTGCTCGTGAAGAGGGAGAGAATGCGATTTACAAAGCATTAAAAGATATCGAATGGTTTAGGAACTATCAGTTTCCAAAAGTTTCGGAGGTTTTTGGGCCATTAAAAATGACGGTTACGATTATCAACGCAGGTTCGCAGCACAATGTTGTTCCGGCAAATTGTACTTTTACGGTTGATGTTCGTGTAACTGATGCTTACACTAATGAAGAGGTTTTAGAGATTATCAGGGCAAATGTTGATTGTGATGTTACCCCACGGTCTATCCGCTTAAAACCATCGTCGATTGATAAAAACCATCCGGTTGTTCAGGCTGGTGTTGCCCTTGGAAAAACTACTTATGGTTCGCCTACTACCTCCGATCAGGCGTTATTAGATATTCCATCAGTAAAATG
>NZ_JBFTRT010000399.1:0-4787 GCF_056399685.1 Pedobacter sp. 01N416 | reverse complement strand
AATTGTAATAATTGCTATATCGGTCAACTCTATAACTATAATGCGAAAATGATCCACCCAATTCAAATCTGTGAATTTTGCTAAATGGATAAGCCCCAAAAACCTGGATCTGATCTTCAAACGTTCTGATAATATCCGTTCTGTCTGCTAAGGCATTAACAGTTTGATTATCACCTGTAGGGATATTTTCATATCCGTAAGACCTGAAACCAGATACATATGGAATGTGCGAAACTGCAGCGCCCCAGTTGATTCTGCTTTTCTGATTGATGTAACCCACTAATCCACCAAAATCGTAAATTTCTCCATTTACGGATAGATTTGCTATGATTTGATTCGTGCCTAATATATCGCTAAACATACCCACAATACCACCTGAAACACCGGTTCCGAAACGGCTGGTAGAAACACCAACACCACTATTTGCTAAATAATCTAACCTGAATTTCGGTTTGTATGGCACAGTTTTCATCGAATCGGCTATGGTTTTTTCGAAACGATCAAAATTATTTAAATTAGAATTGATGATGTTTACACCAATGTTTTCCATCGGGGGAAGGATAGCAGCATCAAAGTTTTCATCCTGATTACCAATTCGTTTCGCTTTAAAGCTGCTTAACTTAGCATTATACAAAGTATAACGTTGGTAGCGATAATAGCTATATACAATATCATCAGTTGTAGATACTGAAATTGCAGGCGAAAACTCGGTAATCCCGCTAATTCCTGTAAAATAATCAGTTAACTGATCTACTGTATTATCTGCGAAATTGTATTTATATAAATTTCTAAATCCATCTCTGTTAGAAAGGAAATAGATATTTTGACTGTTTGAAGAGAACTGTGCATTTAGGTTATTTGCTCCTGGAAAAACATTTAAATTGCTCACCGTTTTAGAAGCGATATCGTAAACAGCTAGGTTTATAGGCAGTACTGCATTAACTATATTCGCCTGAATTGCCGCTCTATCTGATGAAAATACCAATTTTTTACCATCTGGAGAGTAACTAGGTGCATAATCAGAATAAACATCGTTAGTAATTTGAGTAATTGTTTTGGTGTCTAAATTGTAGGAGAAGATATCACTTTGTCCTTCAACCATGCCCGAAAAAGCCACATCTTTTCCATTTGGCGACCATGTTAAATTACCAAATTGCTGCACCTGATCCATCGCTGTTTGAGAAACTGTGGTTCCGTTTGAAACATTGATAATCATCATCTGGTTTTTACCATGGCTGAATATACTGAAGGCAAACTGTTTACTATCCGGCGACCATGCTCCAGCTGACTCTATAAAATTGAAATCATCAATATGGCCGTTAGAAATCTGACTGCTCAACTTCCTGATAATTCTGCCGGTTTTGGCATCTGCAAGAAATAAATCAATGCCAAAAAGGTCTTTTTCTGACATGAAAGCCAAATATTTCCCATCTGGACTAAGGGCAGGGGCAACGTTCATATTGCCTGCGTTTTTATTATCGATGATTTTCGTGCCCGTAATTTTGATCTGCGAACTATCTGCTTTTAACATTGGTTTATAATGCGCGTCGATAGAATTTTTCCATAAACCCGACAATGTTTTGTCATCATAGCCAAAAGTATACCTGATGGCGTTTTCATAACCATATTTTGCAGTATTCTTAAACAACGGAACGATGGTGGTATCGCCGTACTGAGAACCTATGTAAGTCCAAAATGCCTGGCCATAACGGTAAGGGAAATATTTATTAGAGTTGGTTAAATCTTTCAATGAAGGGATATCACGGTTCAACATGGCATCGCGCATCCACATCGAAGTAAATGCATCCTTTTTTCCGATTGACAAGTATTCAGCCATACCTTCAACCATCCATAGTGGTGTTTGCCCAACATTTTCTAAGCTAATCGAATCTTTTTCGAGCAAAAGGTGATATTGAAAAGCATGAACAAGCTCGTGCCCTAAAACGTGTCTTGTTTGGCTATTTAGCTCCATAACAGGCATAATTACCCTGTTTTTTAGTGCCTCTGTAACTCCACCGGTACCAATTCCAATTTCTCCGTTAAGAGCTGTTGTTTGCTGGAAGTCAGGATGGTTGTTGTATAATATAATAGGATTTTTCTTTAAAAAAGTATCTCTAAAAACTTCCTGATGCATTTTGTACCAGGTTTCGGCGTCTTGCGAAAACCGTTTTAGAAGTTTCTCGTTTTTGATATAATAATAAATCTCGAAATGGGGGGTTTGCAAAACTTTAAAATCGAGTTTTTTATACCTTACCTTGTTTTGTCCGAAATATTGGGCCTTAACAGAAAAAGAAAGAATAAGCAGAAGCAATAAAGAAGAATATCGCTTTAATAAAGTAGAGCCTATTTTCATATATGTGGTTTTAGTAATGAAGTTCAATAATTTGCGAAAATGAAATTGTAAGAGATTTGGGAAATAAAAATAGCAATTGTTTAAAACAGTATTAAAATTTTAACACTTTTTAGAATTTTTCTGCTCAAAAGCGCAGATAGTTGAGGTATCTGGTTATTTATCGCGATAAAAACTAAGGCTGATTGTTCTCGTTCTTTTTCTTTTCTTTTTCTTCCTGACGTTGCTTTCTTCTCAGTTCTCTTTCTTCCTTTCTGGTTAAAGGAACAGTAGTTGCTGGAGGAGTTTGAACAGGTTCAACTTTCTTTTCTTCTTTTTTTACTTCAGGTTCAATGGTTACAGGAATAACCGTTTCTGGTGTTTCAGGAACGGTAAAATCTGTTGAATCTACTGCTAAGCTATCGGTTGATGTGGTATCTCTTATAATCCGTGGACTAGGGCAGTTGTAGGTTCTAGTAATATCAACTGTTGCTTTAGGGAATGGACCATATGTATAACCGGATTTTGGATCGAGGTATACTTTCTCCATAAACTTAGCGAAAATGGGTAGTGCCGTTCTTGAGCCTTCTCCTTGTTCACCGTTTTTAAAGTGTGCTGTTCTTTCATCACAACCTACCCAAACGCCAGTTACCAGATCTTTGGTTAAACCCATATACCAGGCGTCTACATAATCAGAAGAAGTACCCGTTTTACCGCCAATTTGATTGTTTTTTCTAAATAGATCCGGCCATTCCCATAATGCCTGCGATGTACCTTCTGGCTCTTCCATACCGCCACGGAACATATAAGTCATTAACCAGGCAATTTCTTCTGTTAAAACCCTTTTTGTTTTAGGTTTAAACTCATCAATTACATTGTTATCCTGGTCGGTAATTTTCTCAACTAAAATGGGATCAGTTTTGATGCCTTTATTCATGAAGGTAGCATAAGCTTTTACCATTTCGTAAACTGTAACATCGTTTGAACCCAAACTTACAGATGGAACAGATTCTAGATGGCTATCGATTCCGCACTCGTGCGCATATTTTACAACATTATCCCAGCCCACCTTTTCGGTTACCTGGGCGGTAATGGTATTTACTGATTTCGCCATTGCCCACCTTAAACTCATTTCGCGGTACGAAACACTGTAATCAGCGTTTTTTGGCTCCCAATATTTCGTTTCACCTTTATCCTGATAAGCAATTTTAACAGGTTTATCTGTAAATTTATCACAAGGACTCATGCCTTGTTCTAATGCCGTTAAATAAGCAAAAGGTTTAAAAGTAGAACCTGCCTGGCGTTTAGATTGATTAACGTGATCGTATTTGAAAAATTTATGGTCGATACCACCAACCCAAACTTTAATCTTACCACTTGCGGGTTCCATGGTCATCATTCCGGTATTCATGATTTTACCATAATAACGGATAGAATCCAAAGTAGAGAATGAAGTATCACGATCGCCTTTGTAAGTGAAGATCTGCATCCTTTTCTTTTTATTAAAATAAGCGGTAACAGAATCTGGACTGTTAGGGAATTTCTTTTGTAAAAGTGTGTAAATCGGCAAGTTTTTCATCGCCCTGTCTGGATAATTAACCTTTTGTTTTTCCGAATCGTACCAAGGATCTTCGTTGCCCCACACATTATAGAACCTGCGCTGCAAAATCCTCATCTGATCGGCAACTGCTTCCTCAGCATATTTTTGAAGTTTAGAATCTATAGTAGTGTAAATTTTTAATCCATCTTCATAAAGGTCGTAACCATTATCAGTACACCATTTCTCCAAGTATTTTGCCACAGCAGCCCTTAAATAAGAGTCACCATCGCTGCCATCCTGCATTTTGCCTTCTTTTAGTTTAATCGGCTCCTTTGATAATTCTGTCAAACTATCTTTGCTTAGGTACTTGTACTTGTTCATTTGTGCAAGCACCACATTTCTTCTTTCTAATGCTTTTGCCGGGTTTTTAGTTGGATTATATAACGTTGTGCCCTTTAGCATACCCACAAGCATGGCTGCATCTGTAGTGGCTAAATCTTTTGCTTCCTTATCAAAGTAAATCCGGCTGGCTGTTTTTATCCCATAAGTATTGTTACCGAAAGAAACGGTATTCAGGTACATAGTGATAATATCATTTTTAGAATAGTTAGATTCTAACTTTACAGCAGTCATCCATTCCTTTAATTTTACAATTAAGGTTCTTACTAGAGGTATTTTGATCAATAATCCCTGCGATTTATTATACCGCGTACGATAAAGGTTTTTTGCCAATTGTTGGGTAATGGTACTGGCCCCGCCATCTTTTCCTAAACCAACAACTGCACGGCCAACCGCTTGCACATCGATACCCCAATGTTTGTAGAAACGCACGTCTTCGGTAGCGACCAAAGCCTGCACTACGCTTGGTGCAATTTCATTATAATTTACAGGCGTTCTGTTTTCTTTAAAGTATCTGCC